>CANQHY010000123.1 GCA_947623975.1 uncultured Bacilli bacterium | reverse complement strand
AGATATTGTAAAAATAATTTTACCAATTAATTTTTTAGATCAACAAAATTATTGGTTTATTACTATTTATATGTTGCTATATCTAGTTAGTCCGTTATTAAATACTATTATTAAATTTTCTAGTAAAGAAAGACTTCAAAAAATAATTTTAGTTTTAATATTTGCTTTTATGGTTTTGCCATCACTTACTGGTAATGGATTGTTTTATGATAATAAGGGTGGTTATTCACTTGTTCAATTTATAATTTTATATTTTATTGGGGCGTATTTAAGAAATTTTCCTATTAAAGATAGTTACCTTTTTAAAGTGTTTTCTAAAAATTCTAGAAAACTTATATATTTGAGTGTGTTTTCTTTATGTGTAATTTTTGAAGTTATGATTTTTTTCATAGGTGAGCAGTTAATAGAATCAAAAAGTTTATTTTCTGGTTTAGGAAGTCTTATGAAAGCTAATTTTTTTGCTTATTCAAATCCTGTTGTAGTACTACAGACTGTTTGTTTTGTATTGTGGTTTAGTGAACTGAATATAAGGAATAAAATAATTGATAAGATAGCTGGTTGTTCGTTGGGAGTTTATTTGATACATAATAATTATTGTTTAATTAATTTGGTTATTCTTCCTTATCTAAATAATATAAAAAGTTTTGGTGGTTATAATTTTTTAATTGTATTAGGATATATGTTTTTAGTATTTTTTATATGTGTAATATTGGAATTATTAAGACAAGTATTATTTAAATTTATTTACAATAGAAAACTCTCTTCTTGGTTTAGAAGAAAATATAAGATTTATTTTACATCTTTAGGCATAGAAATAAAATAAATATTATTTAGTTTATTGTTATATTTATAATTAATTGATATAATTATTATGTATAATTGTTTAAAATAATGTCGAAAATAAGAAGGGATGTGTAGTTATTATGAAAAATAATAAAATTATTTATTTTTTACTCGCATGGCTTGTTGTTGTTAGTTGTTTTATTGGAAAAGATGTTTTGGCACGTGAGTCTGCATATGTTACTATAGATGAGCCTAGAGAAAGTACAACTGTTACTGATTTATTGCATATTAGAGGATGGACTCTTAGTGATTTATCTAATACTAAAGTTAGAGTAAAAATTGGTTCCTTTAGTAAAATATTAGAAAGAGAGTATCGACCTGATGTATTAAATGCTTATAAGGACTATAATGATTCTAATAATGAAAAACCTGGATACGATGATTATATAAATTTAAGTGATATAGAGGATTTGGGATACGGTAAACAAAAAGTTATTATCGAGTTACTTGATAGTAGTGAACAGAGAGTTATTAAATCTAATACGGTTACTTTTAATAGAGAAGCACCTAAAACTGAGATTAATTTAGGCTATCCTTCAGTTAATGGCAATTATGTGGATAATTTACATATTAAAGGATGGGCTATGAGTAGTAGAATAGATACTAAAGTAAAAGTATTTATTGATAACGAAGAAATTACAAATGTTGAAAGAGTAGCAAGAGGAGATGTAATAAGTGCTGTTCAAGGATATGGTACAATAAAGGAAAATCCTTTACCTGGATTTGAAAAAGAACTTGACATAAGTAATTTATCATATGGAAGTCATACTATAAAAATTCAAGTTGTGGATTCTAAAAACGAAAAAATTGTGTTAAAAGAAAATACTCGTAAATTTAATAGAGTAAAAGCTACTGCTGAAATTAATTTAGGGGATCCTTTTGTTGATCAAAATGTTTTTGATAATTTGCATATTAGAGGATGGGCTATGAGTAGCGGTATGAATACTAGTGTTAAAGTATTTGTTGATAATAAAGAAGTCCCTAATGTTTCTAGAGAGTTAAGAGGAGACGTTATAAGTGCAGTTCATGGTTATGGTACAATAAGAGAAAATCCTATGCCTGGGTTTGTTGCAGATTTTGATATAAGTGATTTACCATATGGAACTCATACTGTAAAGATTCAAGTTGTAGATAGAAATGGTAATGTATTAAAAGAACATTCACGTAATTTAAAAAAAGGTAAGCCAGGTGCTCAAATATCTATTGAATCTCCTCTAGTTGATGAAAGTCTTTCTGATAATGTATATATTCAAGGTTGGGTTATGAGTAGTGCGATGGCTAATAGCTTGAAAATTTATGTAGATGATATTGAAGTTACATCTATTTCAAGAGGATATAGACAAGATGTTTTTGATGCTATTAAAGGTTATGGAACAGTTGTTGAAAATCCAAATCCTGGTTATAGTGCAAGTTTTGATATAACTAAATTATCATATGGAAGTCATACTATAACTTTTAAAATACTTGATAAAAATGGTAATGTTATTATGGAAGCTAATAGAAAGTTCCGTAGAGATTTACCTAAGTCTGAAATTAATTTAGGTTATCCTGCAGTTGATGAGAATGATGTTGACAATTTATATATTAAAGGATGGGCTATGAGTAGCACTAGTAATACTGAATTAAGAGTACTTATTGATAATAAAAATATAACTGGTGTTGAAAGAGTAGCAAGAGGAGATGTAATAAGTGCTATTAAAGGTTATGGAA
>CANQHY010000122.1 GCA_947623975.1 uncultured Bacilli bacterium | reverse complement strand
TCCATCTTTATAAATATTAGTAATAGTTCCGGGTTTTTTATTAGTATCTTCCCCTATTTTAGATTTATATATTTTTATTTCTTCATCATCTAAGATAGCATAAGCTAAAGGTGTACTAGATAATCCTCTTATTTTATTATATACATCCTTTGTCATCATTGAAAAATCTAAAATTTCATCTTCTCGTTTTATAATTTTACCAAAAGTAACCAAAGATTCATCCTGTTTAATACGATTTGCTTTACCAGATAATATTAATGGTAATGTTTTTAAAAGTAAATTTTTTCCCATTATGCTTAAAATATCATGTAAATCTCCTACCGTCATGGTATCGGGAACATCTACCTCTTCTTGTGCAATAATATCGCCACTATCCATCCCCTTATCCATATACATAATGGTAATTCCTGTTTTTTCTTCACCATTTATAATAGCCCTATGAATAGGAGCACCACCTCTTAATTTAGGAAGAAGCGAAGCATGAACATTTATACATTCGTACTTTGGAAAAGATAATATTTCTTCTGGTATTATTTGTCCATAAGCACAAGTTACTATAATATCTGGTTTTAATTTTAATATTTCTTCATAATCTTCTCTTATTTTAATTGGTTGTAAAACTTTTATATTATTTTTCAATGCTACTTTTTTTATTGGACAGTAGTCTATTTGTTTAGATCTTCCAATTTCTTTATCTGGTTGACAAACTACTCCAACTACATTGTAGTTTTCAATTAATCCTTCCAATACTGGAACACTGAATTCAGGAGTTCCCATAAATACAACTCTAATATCATTCATATGAATCACCTGAATAAATTATATTATAATCAAACTAAAAAAACAACATAGCATATACAAATATAAGAAGATTTTAACCATAAAAGGATGTTAAAATTCTTGAATTCTAACATCCTCGTAATTAGTTTATTTAAAAATACTTATTCTTTATTTTCTATTTCAAGTTCAATTTTATTAATATCATAACCATCTTTTCTATCTTTTAAATTAAGATTATCAATAAATAAGGTTGCTTTAAAATCTTTTATTGAATTTTCAATAGCGTCTTTTATTTCTTTTGAACAAGATAAATCCAATAGTTTAACAGGTGTTTTAAGAGAAAGATTATTATTTGATTTTTCTCCTCTTACAGCACTTATTATTTCACAGATAGCATCTCCATTTATGATTTCTTTTTCAAAAGAATATTCAAAAGATTTTATTTCTGTAATATGAATAGATTTTTTTTCATGATATATTTCTTGATAGATTTCTTCGGTAATATATGGAAAGAAAATGCTAAAATCTTGTAATAACTTATATAAAATCATATAAACTGTCTTTTGTCCTGAATATCTAGCTTCATCACCAAATTCTTCTGGACGATATAATCTGTGTTTTACTATTTCAATATAATTATCGCAGAAATTCCAAAAGAATTTTTCTAAAATGTTAAGACCAAGACCTATCTCATACCCATCCATATATTTAATAAATTCCTTTTCCATTTTCATGAAATTTCCAATAATCCATTTATCAAGGTACTGAAAATTACTAAATTCCCTATCCTTATAATCTTCTAGGTGCATTTCGATAAATTTGGATACATTGTATATTTTATTTATTAATTTCTTTCCACGTAAAAGTGTCTCTTCACTAAAAGTTATATCAGTTCCAAGACGTCCTGAGGCTGCCCAATACCTTACAACATCAGCCGAATAATTATTTATCACATCAAGAGGTTCTAGTTTTGAATTTCCTTTACTCTTACTTATCTTTTCTCCTTGAGAAGCCATAACAAATCCTGAAATCATAACATTTTCCCAAGGTTTAATTCCAAAATGATAAAAGCTTTTAACGATTGTATAGAAATCCCAAGTTCTAATTATCTCGGAAGCGTTTGTTCTAAGACTCATTGGCTTTAGTATTTTTTCATAGTTTTTATCTTCACCGTATCGCATATTGATTAAAGGCGTAACAGATGAGGTAGCCCAAGTATCCATAACGTCCGTTTCTGCTACAAATTCATCACAACCGCATTTTGGACATTTTTTTATTTTCGGCTTGTCAACTAGTGGATTTACTGGTAAATCTTTTTCATTTGCGAAAATTGGCTCTCCACATTTCTTACAGTACCAAACAGGAAAAGGAACACCAAAATATCTCTGCCTTGATATGCACCAATCCCAAGCAATGTTACCAACCCATTCATTATATCTTGCATGCATATGACTAGGATACCAATTTATCTCATTACCAATCTTTAAAAAATCGTCTTTATGATTCATGATATCGATAAACCACTGTTTCATTACAGTATATTCAACTTCTTTTCCACAACGCTCATGAGTCTGAACTTCGTGTTCTAATTCTTCAATCTTAACAACATAGCCACCAGCCTGTAAATCTTCAATTATCTTTTTTCTTGCCTCTTTTATCTTTAAACCGCCATAATTAGGAACGGAATCAGCAATTCTTCCATCGCTAGTAAAAATATATTTTAAAGGTAAATTATATTTCTTCCACCACTCGATATCGGTCTGATCACCAAAAGTACAG
>CANQHY010000121.1 GCA_947623975.1 uncultured Bacilli bacterium | reverse complement strand
CTATTCATCTAAATTATACCCCCCCCCAAGCAATTTGCAAGACCTTATTTATCTGTTTACATGTGATATTGTAAAACAAAAAAGGAATAGTTTCCTATCCCTTAAATTTTAAGTTGTTATTAGTTTTTTCTCAAGTATAGTCCAGTTCCTAAAGTACTTATTAGTGCTACAACACTTAATGAAGTATAAATTAGTAAATTATCGCTTGTTGAGGGATTCTCTTCTTCAGCCTCTGTTTCAACAACTGGTTTTTGTTTTGCTTTTTCAGCTGCTGCTTCTTTCTTTACTTCTTCATACTTAGTTTCGTCCCATACTTTTTCATCACTTTCAGTCTTTTCAACACTGATAATATCTTCTGCTTTGAAAACGATATTAATTGTTTGAACAACACTCTTATCTCCAGCCCAGTTTATATTCCAACTTTGAACTATTTCTTTGTTGTCTTTTGTTGCTGCGGTTAAAATTTCTTCATTAACACGGGCATATAATTCGATATAATGTGTCTTCTCCTGACTTTCACGATCAGCTTGTGGGGTATCTTGTAATTGCCAAAAACTTTTATCAGTACTTTCAGTACCTTTCCAACTTACAGATCTAAAAGTGGTTTTCTTTAACTGATCAACAGTCAATTCTTTTGGAGCTACTACTTTTACTCCTAACCAACTTGCTTCTCCCATTCTTCCAATTGATGGATCAGCTGCTACCATTTTAAGTTCCATTGCTTTGAAAGTTACAGTTGTTGTATTACCATTTTTGGTAACTACTGGCTGTCCATTATTAACGGTTGCATCTGTTGGAAATATTGGTGTTACCTCCTCAAGAGTTGGTGCCGCAGCATATACATTTGGCATCACTAATAGACATGCTAAAAGCATGAATGCAAACATTATTTTCTTTTTCATTTCATTTTTTCTCCTTCTTTTTTCTATTTACCTAAATTATACCCCCCAAGCAATTTGCAATACCTTATTTTTCTCTTTACATGTGGTATTGTAAAACAAAAAAAGGAACAGTTTCCTATTCCTTAAATTTAACTAATTATTAGTTTCTTCTTAAATATAATCCAGTTCCCATAGCTGCAACTAATGCTACAACACCAAGTGATGCATAAACTAATAAGCTATCGCTTGTTGATGGATTCTCTTCATCTTTAGCCTTTGTTTCTTCTTTTTTAGAAGATTTTATAGAAAAATAAACACGGACTGTTGTATTTTCATTCAATGGTTTTGAAAAGTCAAAAGCTGTTTTACCATCTTCTCCATAAATATCTTCAAGAACATATTCGGAACCTATACCAAGTTTAGCTAATAAACTTTTTTCTGTTAATTTTGTTCCTTTTGGAAGATAAAAATCAACTAGATATTCATCCCCAAATAATCCTTCTTCAGTTGCGTGAGTAGTTGTAACATAAGTTGAAAGTTTTACTTGATTAGAAACTTCTAAATATTTAGTCTCATTCCAACTTTCTTCATCACTAGTTTTATTTAGTAGAGTTGTACTTTCTGGTTTAACAATTAATGTAATAGTTACTTTATTTTCTTCAGGTTCACCCCAAGTTAAAACCCAGCTTTTTGAAAAATCTTTCTTGTTTTTGGCTGCTTCTTGTAATTCTGCAACATTAAATCCAAAATACTCATCAAATGTATAATCTGGTGCTGAAGCAGTTTCTGATTTATCAGCAATTTTTATATTAGTTGCATCATCTGGCATTGTAAATCTCAATCCAGTCCAAGCATAGTCATCAGGTCTATCTTCTCCTTGTTCTCCATCAGCAAGAAGTTTAAATTTAGCATCTTTAACTGTAATTATGATAGAATTAGTTCCACTTCCTGTTACTGTAACTTCTCCTTTCTTTAAAGTATCTTCATTTGTAATGTTTTCTACTGTTGGATACTCAGTAGTAGCTGCATATACATTTGGCATTACTAATAGACATGCCACAAGCATAAGTACAAAAATTATTTTCTTTTTCATTTTAATTTCTCCTTTCATCGTATTCATATAAATTATACCCCCCCCCAGACAATATTTGTCAATATTATTTTTTTGACACTTTTTTGGCATTTTTACTATCTAGTTTATTTACTTTTTTATCAAACAAAAAAAGGAATAGTTTCCTATCCCTTAAATTTTAATTTATTATTAATTTCTTCTTAGGTATAATCCAGTTCCTAAAGCTGTTACTAATGCTACAACACCAAGTGATGCATATACTAATAAATTATCACTTGTCGCTGGATTTGTTTCCGTTGATTCTGTTACTTCTTCTTCTGGTACTGATACTGCAGTTACTGGAGCAATGTAATCTTGACCGTGTTCAACTACATGATCTTTACCATTAACATTAACAGTAATAGTAGCCTTTGTCTTATTAGAAATTTTTGATTTTTCGCCCATTGTTATAATGCCGTTTTCTCTTACAGTTGTATTTTCTTCAACTGTCAAAATAGAACCTTCATTAAGTTTTACATTACCATTTAATACACCGTTAATATATGTAACTTCTCCATCAACTACAACTGATGAAGTCTCATCGGTTGTAACATTAGTTGCATAGTTAGCAGATCCTAATTTAGTATCACCTAAATTCAAAGTAGCATTATTCTTTAGATTAACTGAAACTTCATTAGTGGCATACTCTTTAACATTATCAATAGTTACATTTC
>CANQHY010000120.1 GCA_947623975.1 uncultured Bacilli bacterium | reverse complement strand
TAATGACTTAGTTCCCACATTTAAAAAAGCGGGAACTTTCAAATTTATTTTTAGATTTTAGCACTCTTTATTGACAAGTGCTAAATATGTAGTATAATATAGTTCGAGTAAGGAGGGATATTATGAATGAACAAAATCCATATCAAGAAAATTTGGAAAATGTTTTAGAAAAATATGGTCGTGATATTGTACAAGCCGTAAAGGATGGAAAAATAGATCCCGTTATTGGAAGAAATGACGAAATTCGTAGTATAACTAGAATTCTTTCTAGAAAAACTAAAAATAATCCCGTTTTAATCGGAGAAGCTGGTGTCGGTAAGACAGCAATTGTCGAAGGACTTGCCCAACGAATAGTAAAAGGTGACGTTCCAAATAGTCTTAAAAACAAAACTATTTGGGAGTTAGACATGGGAGCTTTGGTTGCTGGCGCCAAATATCGTGGTGAATTCGAAGAAAGACTTAAAGCTGTTTTAAAAGAGGTAAAAGACTCTAACGGCGATATCATTATGTTTATAGATGAAATTCATATGATTGTAGGTTCAGGTGCTACCGAAGGGGCAATGGATGCTGGTAATATGTTAAAGCCAATGTTAGCAAGAGGTGAAATCCACTGTGTTGGAGCAACCACTCTAAATGAATATCGAAAATATATTGAAAAAGATAGTGCACTAGAAAGACGCTTTCAAAAAGTTACTGTTAGTGAACCTTCAGTAATAGATACAATTACTATACTTCGTGGACTAAAAGAAAGATTTGAGGTCTACCACGGAGTAAATATCAAAGACAAAGCTTTAGTAGCAGCAGCTACTCTTTCAAATCGTTACATAACTAACCGTTTTCTTCCTGATAAAGCAATAGATTTGGTAGATGAAGCATGCGCTACTGTAAAAGTGCAAATGGAATCAGTTCCTACTGAACTCGATACACTAACTAGAACAATAATGCAATTAGAGGTAGAAAAAGAAGCTCTAAAAAAGGAAAAAGATGATTTCTCTAAAAAAAGAATTGAAGAATTAGACGAGAAAATCTCTTCCTTTAAAGAAAAAGAAGCTAAACTAAGATCGGACTGGGAAAGCGAAAAAGAGATAAATAATAAAATAAATAAAAAGAAAGAAGAAATCGAAAAGAAGAAAAGAGAACTAGAAAATGCCGAAGATAATTACGATTTAGAACAAGCGGCCATTCTAAAACATGGAGTTATTCCAAACTTAGAAAAAGAATTAAAAGAATTGCAGCTTCTTAATAAAAATGAAATATTAAGCGATACAATCGATGAAGAAAGTATTGCAGCAATAATTTCGAAATGGACCAATATCCCAATAAGTAAATTAGTAGGCGAAGAAAAAGAAAAACTATTGAATCTAGAAGAAAACATGAAAAAACGTGTGATGGGACAAGATGATGCTATAAATCTTGTAAGTGATGCAATAATTCGTGCAAGAAGTGGCATAAAAGATCCTAATCGACCTATTGGTTCTTTCATATTTCTAGGTCCTACTGGAGTTGGTAAAACAGAGGTTGCTAAAACTTTAGCTTATGAGTTGTTTGACGACGAACGTCACATGATAAGAATTGACATGAGCGAATACATGGAAAGCCATTCCGTTGCAAGATTGATTGGATCTCCTCCAGGATATGTTGGGTATGATGATGGCGGACAACTTACCGAAGCAGTAAGAAGAAATCCTTACAGCATCGTTCTATTTGACGAAATTGAAAAAGCTCATAAAGACGTTTTCAATATTCTTCTTCAAATATTAGATGACGGAAGAATTACTGATTCACAAGGAAGAACTGTAGATTTTAAAAATACAATAATTATAATGACATCTAATTTAGGTAGTGATTATATTCTAGATAATTTAGATAATTCAGATAAACTTGTTATGGACGAATTAAAACTTACATTTAAACCAGAATTTTTAAATAGAATTGATGAGATAATAATTTTCAAATCTCTAAAGAAAGATATAATCTATAAAATTCTAGATAAAATAATTAACGATATAAATAAAAGACTAGAAGATAAAAAAATAACGTTAGAGTTAACAAATAATGCTAAAGACTATATTATAAATAATTCATACGATGAAAAATATGGTGCAAGACCAATTAAGAGATACGTTTCAAGAAACGTTGAAACATTAATTGCTAAAGCTATTATAAATAATGAAATAAAATATGATAGCAAAATTCAAATAGATGTAAATGATGATTCACTATATATAAAGTAGACAAATAAGTAGATAGAAAAAATCTTTCCACGTAAAAATGGAAAGATTTTTTATTTATACAGTTTGCATATCTTGCATCATCTACATAATCTTCCATTATCTCTATTCCCTTCCCTATCATTTTGCTATATTCTATATTAGGCTCTATTAATACTAATAAATATTTCTCTAATTCATTTAGCTTTTCTACACCTAAAACACCTCTACTTATATCATTACACTTAAATCTATCTTTTCCTTAATAACCAACAAAAAAGCTCAATTAATTTATGTTAATCAAGCTTTAATACAAAATATTTACTTTACTCTATAATGTAAGGATCATCTGTTGTACCTGTTCCACTAGATACGCCAATTCCCTCCTTAATAGATATCATTGGACGCACACCGTAGGAAGCGTTAACATAGCTACCAGATAAATGATCTCGTGCATAGAA
>CANQHY010000119.1 GCA_947623975.1 uncultured Bacilli bacterium | reverse complement strand
TACTCAGACTTCTGGTGGTGAGAAAGCTTATACTGGTGTTGCCTCTCATAAAGATGGTGGCTTTGGAATTTCAGGCGATAGTGGTGATGTAATCAGTTCTGGAGGAAGCGGTTATTATGGCGGTGGTGCTGGACCTCATGCCAATAACATTACCGGAACTGGAGGTAGTGGTTCATCTTTTATATCAGGACATAGTGGCTGTGATGCTATTACGGCAGATTCAACCGCTACTAACATCAAGCATACTGGAAGTCCTAATCATTATTCTGGAGAAGTATTTACAAATACAACCATGACAGATGGCAATAGTTCAATGCCAAATCCTAGAGGAAGTGGTAACATTACTGGTAACTCAGGTAATGGGTATGCTAGAATTACATATTTAACTTAGAAAGGGAAGCCTTTCTTTTTTATTTGAAATTATTGACCAAAATAGAAGATAAATGATAAAATTCTATATATAAGATAGGTGGTAAGATGAAAAAAATTATCAATAAAAAATATATAATAATTTTTAGTCTTATAATCATTTCAACAATGATGATTGCATATTCCGTGTTGATGAAAAGTTTAAATATAACTGGAACTAGTGAAATAGTAGCTAACTGGAATGTATACATGAGTGATATCAAAGAAAAAGAAAGTAATGATGCCGTAAGTAAAGAGGCTTCTATCACTGATAAATTAACAGCAACTTTTAACGTAGGATTAGAAAAACCGGGAGGATATGTAGTATACGATATAACAGTAAAAAATGATGGTGACATGGATGCTGTTTTGAATTTGATAACAAATAGTGAAGAAGATGAAAGTATAAAATTTACAGTAGAGAACATAGAAGAGGGAGATTTTTTATTTGCAAGAAATGAAAAGACCTTTCAAGTAAGAGTGGAATGGGATAAAAATAGTGAAAGTACACCAGAAGGAGAAGTAAGTTTTTCATTAGGTCTAGAATATGTACAAAAAGAAGTAGGAAGCATAGAGGATATAACGGATCCTGATATCAATCCAACTGTCAAAGAAAGAGGAACAAACTACTTAGTAATAGATAGTGGATGTGAAGATAAGGAAACAGGAATAAGAAAGATTGAGTACAGGATAAATAATAAAGAAGAAATCCCTAATGAAGAATGGCAGTTAGGACGAGAAGCAGAAAGAATAGAAAACCTAAAGAGTGGTACATATGAAATAGAAGTAAAGTGTACTAATGGAAGAGGTATAGAAAAAAGCGCCACCATAGAAGAAAGTACAGAAGAATTGCAAGAACCAACTATTGATATACCAGAAGGATGGAAACTAGAAAAAGAAGTAACAATCCATTATCAAGATGGTCAAAAAAACTTTAAATATTACTATAAACAAAATGGTGATGATTGGAAAGAAACCGAAGAAGCTACTTTAAAATTTAATTATGAAGAAGCTGGGACTATTGGAGCAAGAATAACAGATGGCACAAACAGTAAAGAGACAGAAATAAAAGAAGTAAAAGAAATAGATAATAGTGAGCCAAAAGAAGTCAATTTAGTAATCGGTGTTGTAACAAGTAATAGCATTCAAGTTATCGCTGAAGGAAAAGATGAAGAAAGTGGAATTGTAAAGTATGAATACAGTAAAGATGATGGTGATAGCTGGGTAGAAGATAGTATCAATACCTATACTTTTGAAGGTTTAACGACCGGAAGCTATCCAGTGAAAATAAGAGTAACCAACGGAAGTGGAATGAGTGTTGAAACTGAAAAACAAGATGTCCAGACGACAATCATTGATCCACCTACTTATGGAGTAGACATAGAAAATGCAGCATATGAAAAAGTATTGACGATTAAGTATCCGAAAAGAGAAGCGGGATATATTTATGAATACAAGATATTGGAAAATGCCGATGAAGAAGTGTCCGAAGAAGGATGGATAGAGGTAAAAGAGGTGACAGAAGTAAAATTGACTGTTACCAAACCGACGATAGTAATAGCAAGAATAAGAGATGGAGTTAATGTCGTAAGAGCAACGAGCTACACAGTAAATGATTTTTATTACAAAGAAGATATATTAAATGAAAGTTATCCCGTATTAAAGGATGGATTAACACCAGTAACCATTTCTACTAACGGAACAGTTAAGAAAGCAGATTTAAAGAGTGAATGGTATAGTTATGAAGATCGACAGTGGGCTAATAGTGTAATAGTAAAAAACAGCTACGATTTATTAAACAGAGAAGTATCACAAGCCAAAAGTACTTTTCCAACTACTAGTAATAGCTGGGCAAGTTTTGATGGAAGTGATGATTACGTAGATTTAGATTACATAAACTATGATTTTAAAAACCAAATTACCATGGCTATTAAACTGAAATTTAAACGACTTACTAGTGGAGACTTCTTTACTAATAATGAAGCTAGTGGTAGTGGTCTTTATATATCAAACTCTAAAATTAATTGGAATCTTTACGATGAGAAAACTAATGCTTATGTAGTTTTAAATTCACCTACTGTATTAACTAGTGGTACTGAATATACAATTGTGGCAACTTATGATGGTACAGCGATGAGGTTATATATCAATGGAAATTTAGATACAACCAAAACAGTAGCACTAGAAATTAAACCGTCAGCTGTTCCTTTTACCATTGGAGCAAATCCTGGTAGTGATGCTTCACATACTGCGTATGCCAATATCGATGTCAGTCAGGCTAGCATTTACAATCGTG
>CANQHY010000118.1 GCA_947623975.1 uncultured Bacilli bacterium | reverse complement strand
ATGAATTAGAATACTCTAGCTATAAAAAGGAAAATGATACTAAAGTATTTACCAATGCCGTAGAAAAAGAAAGTGGTGATACAACAGGCTATACTCCTATACCTGAATTATATTTAACCATAAGAAAAAATGGCATCGAAGTAACAAGTGGTGTAACAATAGATGAAGAACCTTTAAACTATACGGCTGATGTTTTTGATTTAAAAGATAATGAAACTAAAGTAGGTGGGTTTGATATCACGGAAAGTAAAGGCTTAGTAAAAATCGAAGTACCAGCGACGATAAGGGTAGAAGGCAATAAAGAAAATCATAGTGCCACTGACGAATGGGAAATAACGATAACTTTTGTGAATCTAGAAACTGACCAAAATTTAAATACAGGTAAAAACTTTACAGGCAAGGTATTAATGCAAAGTAAGGAACCAACTCTAGCCGATCTTTGTACAGGCGAAAAATTTGCTAGTTGTGTGGCTGCAAATTATAAACTGGATAGTTTTTTATTAAAACATGATGAAAATCTAACTGGTGGAGCGCAAGATGGTTCGATAAGATATACTGGCGGCGATGAAAAAATAAACGAATCAATTGCTGATAAAATAGTGAGTGAATACTATGATACTGAACAATTTTGCGACGAATTAGAAATTTGTACAAATTTATATTGGTTAAAAGAAAGTCCTAATGCTGAAACAATAAAGGAAACAATGAAAAAATATTTTGAATTGTATAAACAAGTAATAAATGGTGAAAAACAAGAAGGTGATTTAACTACTGAAGACCAAGAATTATTGGAAAAATCAAGCCAATTACTAGAAAGTGGAGAAGTTATAAGTTCACCAGAAGAAGCAAGTCAAGACGCAATAAATAAAGGTTTAGTAAATAAAGATGAAGTTGTTGATTATTTAAATAATTATGTATGCTTAGATGGAGACGAAACTGCAACAGGAGAATGTGCTAATGGTGATGCAGACCTATATCGTATAATTGGCTTATTTAAAAATGAAGATGAAAAAAGTGCAGATTATGGTCAATATGAAATGAAACTAATCAAATACGATTATGCAACACTTTCTCCACTAGGAGAAGAAGGGGGAGCATTGTATACTAGAGGTTCTCTTAATGATGGAAGTAACTATAAGGGGAACAAAGACAATTTAACCAATATAGCAGCATATAACTGGGGAAGTCGCAACTGGGATGATTATAAAAACCAATGGGAAAATAGTGCTTTGAGAAAAACAAATTTAAATGATTATTATTTAAATACGTATCTAAAAAAAACAAAAGGAATAGATGCGGATAATTTAATAATGACACATATGTGGAGTTTGAACGGAAGTAATTATAATGAATTTAATACGCCAAAAGAAATGTATGATAATGAAATGAATAAAATAGAAAGTAGTACAAGTTATCCAACCCAAATAAAGTACATAGATAATAAAATAGGCTTAATGTATGCCAGCGACTATGGTTATGCAGCTAGTCCAAGTAGTGTAAGTAACTGGAGTACAATTTTAAGTAGTACAAGTTATGGAGAATATAACTGGATGTACATGGGATTAGTCGAATGGACCATTTCCCGGGATACGTCAAGGGATGTGTATATATTTGTGATTAGAGATTTTGGTGAAGTAGGTGTGGGTGCATTGGATAGTCTTCGTATCTCATTTGGAATACGTCCTTGTTTCTATCTTTCATCTAATGCCAAAATTGTAGGTGGTGATGGCAGCAAAGAAAATCCATATCGGGTCGGCTTATAATTAAGGGAGAATAAAGAATAAATTGCCAAGAATTGATGTTACAACATAGCCTACCTTTGCACCTTTACGGTGTGAGGCAGGCTTTTTAAAGTTATTAGCATTTTAATTAAAAAAATAAAGAGAATTGTCAAGAATATTTAGCAAAAATATGGTAGTTAAAGCATATAATTTTAGGGTTGAATTAAAATAACTATTTTGGTATACTTAATATGTATTAAGAAAAGGGGTAATCCTTTGATTAAATTTAAATTTAAGAGTATTAAAATAAGTATAAGAAGTTAGTTTTTTTCAAAATTTAGAGAAAAACTTTTTTTCGTTAAAAAAATTACGTAAATTTATTGACAAAAGGTATTTTTGGCATTACAATTTTAAATTGGTGGCGTGTTTTGTAAAGAAATACGCAAGTAAGTCTATAGAAAAAGTGTATGGGGTGATATCGTGGCTTATAAGTTAACTAAATTTGGAGACTATCGGGAAAGAAGAAACTTTTCCAAATCTAAGAATGTATTGGAACTAAATGATCTTTTGGAAATTCAAAAGAAGAGTTATCAATTATTTCTTGACGAAGGCATAAGAGAAATATTTAATGATTTATTTCCTGTGGAAAGTTTTACAGGCAATATTTCTTTAGAATTTGGTAATTATTATTTTGAAGAACCAAGATATTCGGTTAAAGAAGCAAAAGAAAGAATGGTCAATTATGCGGCTCCTTTAAAAGTTGAAGCTCGTCTTTATTTGCATGAAACTGGGGAAGTAAAAGAACAAACTATTTTCTTAGGTGATATGCCATTAATGACGGATGCTGGAACCTTTATTATTAATGGGGCGGAAAGAGTTATTGTTTCACAATTAGTTCGTTCTCCTAGTGTTTATTTCAAAAGAGAAATAGATAAAAATGGACGGAGAATTATCAGTGGTGAAATTATTCCTAATAAAGGTACTTGGCTAGAATA
>CANQHY010000117.1 GCA_947623975.1 uncultured Bacilli bacterium | reverse complement strand
TCGACAAAAAGATATTATAGATTATTCATATGTCTTTTTCAATGTTGATTTGTTGCACTTCATTTTTAAATTAACATGTAGTATCGAATTTGACAAATTAATACATTTTTGGTAGAATATCGAATTGTCACGTGTGAAGAAGAGGTGTATTAATGTGTTTTATGATGAAACAAAAACAATCAACGCTTGTGATTTGGATCCTTCCCTGATTTTCGAATTATTGAAAGAGGATCATGTTGAATTGATAGATAAAATATTATCTAGAAAAACATTTGATATTAATGTAGTCGATGAACAGGGAAATAATATCTTAACAAAATTATTAAAAAAGGGTCATTATGATATAGTTTTAAAACATATGAAAGATAAAAGATGGGATATAAACCATCAAAACAATGATGGTGATACCTTCGCTCATATTTTAGTATCTATGAATTACGTTAATGTAGTAGATATAATTAAAGCTTTAAAAAGAAACAAAAAATTTCTGCCAAATATAAAAAATAATAATGGAGATACTATTCTCGATAAATCGATTAAAAACAGCTATATATACACAACAGCGAAAATACTCGAAGATGAAAGATTTAATAATATTGGAGTAATTTCTTTCAAGAGATTATATGATACCTATATAAAAACTAATAATTATGGAAAATATACGAGATTAAATAATTTGGATATGATTATTGATTGCCTTGCTAATAAAGATTTAGCTCCAAAAGTTAAAACTATTATAGATAGTGTAAAAGAAAATTATGGAAAAATAAAAGAAGAGTTTATTAATAATAGAACCGATAGTATTGATAATATTGTCAATAGCGTTTTATTTGAATAGAAGAGTTCTTCTTTTTTTTTCATATTGACGAAGAAAAGTTTATAGCTTTATAATATAGATTATTGTAGAGATATTATCGATTATGGAAGAAGTGATTTTATGTTATTGCCTAGTTATAAAGAAGCAAGAAAAAGAAGTAAAGTGTTATCAGAAAAAGAGTTTTATAGTATAGATAAAGAGTTTAAAACGATAGGTAACAATCGCAAATATTTTATTAAAACTTACGGTTGTCAAATGAATGAGCATGATACAGAGAATATTAAAGCTATGTTAGAGGAGATTGGATTTATAGAAGCCAATGATTATTTAGAGGCTGATTTAATAATTCTAAATACTTGTAGTATTAGAGAAAATGCTCATAATAAGGCTTTTGGTATGCTTGGAAGAATTAAACATTTAAAGCAATCTAAGAAGAATCTTATTGTAGGTCTTTGTGGTTGCATGGCTCAAGAAGAAAAAGTTGTAGATGATATAATGAAAAAGTATAAATGGGTTAACTTTGTGTTTGGTACTCATAATATCCATAGATTGCCATTTATATTAAAAGAAGCACTTGAAAGTAATAATCAAGAGATAGAGGTTTGCAGCAAGGAAGGAAATATTGTTGAGGGAATGCCCGTTAAAAGAGAAAACAGTTACAAAGCCTATGTTAATATAATGTATGGATGTGATAAATTTTGTACCTATTGTATTGTCCCATATACTAGAGGAAAACAACGTAGTAGAGATAAAGATGATATTTTAAAGGAGGTAAATGATTTAGTTCAAAAAGGCTATAAAGAGGTAACCTTGTTAGGACAAAATGTAAATGCTTATGGTAAAGATTTTGATTATAAGTATAATATGGAGAATTTACTAGAAGATGTTAGTAAGACTGGTATTGCTCGCATTAGGTTTATGACTAGTCATCCCTGGGATTTTACTGATGGTATGATTGATGTAATAAAAAAATATCCAAACATTATGCCTTCAATTCATTTACCAGTACAGTCAGGTTCTTCTAGAATACTAAAACTTATGGGAAGAAAGTATACTAAAGAAGAATATATAAAACTTTTTGACAAGATAAAGACTATTCCTAATGTTTGCGTGTCCACTGATATTATTGTGGGATTTCCTGATGAACAAGACGAAGATTTTAAAGAAACTTTAGATTTAGTTAACTATTGTAAATTTGATAATGCCTATACTTTTATCTTTTCACCACGAGAAGGAACACCGGCTGCTAAGCTAAAGGATAGCATTCCTCTTTCTAAAAAAGAAGAAAGACTTCATATTTTAAATGAGACTGTTAATAAGTATTTCTTAGAAAGTAATAGAAAACTTATAAATACTAAAGTAAAAGTATTAGTAGATGGAAAAAGTGAAAAAGAAGGAATGCTTTGTGGTTATACAGATACTAATAAACTTATTAATTTTTATGCAGATGCTAATCTAATCGGTCAGATAGTAGAGGTTTTAGTTACAGATGCTAAAACATGGAGCTTGGATGGAAGAGTTGAATAGAGATATTGTTTTAAAAAAAACAGAAGAACTAGTTCTGCTATTAAAAAATAGTTACACTTATAATAGATATATAAATATCACTGAACAAATGAAAAAAGATAAAGAGATAATTGCACTTATTCAAAAAGTAAAAAAACTGCAAAAAGAAATTGTCCGTTTAGAATATTTTAAGCAGGATACAGAGATTAAAGAGAAATGTTTAAGAGATGTTTTATCTATTCTTAATAGTTATCCAATATACAAAGAATATACTTATTTAGTTGAAGATTTGAATGGTATTTTTCAAGGAATAAAAATGATTTTCGAAAGTTATCTTAATAGTAAAATTAATTAGATAGTAAAATAATTTTACTATTTTTTTTAACTAATATTTTTCCTTAGCATAAATTAAAATGAGGAGGAATATTATGGCTAG
>CANQHY010000116.1 GCA_947623975.1 uncultured Bacilli bacterium | reverse complement strand
CTCCTTTTTTAATTTTTCATTATTTTCACTTTTTAATTTACTACTTGTATGTAAAGCAGAATTTTTCCCATTTTCGCCATGATTTCCCATTTTTTTCATCTCCTAGATACTATTTTACACATTTTGGATAAATTTGTCATTAAAAAAATTAAATATCTCTTGACAAAAGTTTCTTGGGGGGGGGTATACTTAGAGACAGAAAGGAGAAATTGAAAAAATGAAAGGATTAAAATTTTTAGCCGCAGGCGCATTAGCAACTGTTTTAATGGTTGGTGGTGTACGTGCAGCAGCAGTAAATCCAGGAGATTATACTGATGTCTATAATATTACCTCATCAGATTCTATGGATGGAGCAACAGGTGCTGCAACTCCAGTATCATTAGGTAACAGCAAAAATATAACTTTAGATATTGCGTCAGAAGATTTAAAATTCCCAGGAGGTGAAACTCCAGGAATGGATTGGACTGCTGGTAGAGAATCTGGTTATGCATATATAGGTTTACGTATTAATGCTCCAAAGGGTGCTAAAGAATTTACTGTTAATGGACAAAATTTAGTAGTATCTGAATTAAAAGATGCTGCTGGAAACGATTTAGCTGATGGTACTGAATACGTTGATGTCTATTTAGGATTTAACCAAGCTATGCTTGAAGAAGCTGCAGCCAAAGGTGTTCTAGCTAAAAAAGTCGTAACAATTAGTTGGACTGCAACAAATGACGAAAAAGATTCTTTACCAAGAACTCAAACTGTTACAGTTACAATTAATCCAAAAAATGTAACTATGAAAAATGAAGCTGGAAAAGATGTATGGACTGATGATAGTTATCAAGATGCTATTAAAAATACAGTTGAAATTACCGTTAGTTTTGCATCAAAAAGTAATCTTGTAGATACTACTAAAATAAATTCATCTAATCCTGTAAAATTCAGAGTTCAAAAAGATAGTGTTTTATCTAAATCAGTTTTAGATAATGCTGTAGCTGAATATTTAACTCCATTTGGATATACTGTAGAATATTATAGCAGTAAAAATAATAGTACTGATGAGTATAACTATACTACAAAAGCATCTGAAGATACAGAAGTTTACGCTTATTTAGTTAAAGGAACAATGACTGTAACTCCAGAAGAACAAGATCCAACACAAGAACCAAGTGAAGAAAATCCTGGTGATGTAGTAGTTGCTCCAGAAACTCAAGGTGCACAAACTGACAAAAATACTGAAGATGTTAAAAGTCCTAACACAGGCGATAATTTTGCAACATTAGTAAGTATGATTTCTGCAAGTGCAGCAGGATTATTCGTTACAATCAAAAAAACTATCTTAGGATAATTTTTTGAAAGTAAAAAATTAAAAATGGTATAAACGAAGTGTTTATATAGGGATGAAGCAGTTGTTTCTTTCCTAAAAAACTAAAATTAAGACTTTTCAGACAACTTCTTTATTCCTTGAATTAGAAGTAATTCAAAATATAAAACCAATGGTCATAGGAAATCATTGGTTTTTTAGTGTAAAGTAAAAAAACACTGTAAATAAAGGGAAAAAGAAAGATAATTTACAAAATTGGATGAAATTGACAATAAAAAAGAAAAATATGACTTGACAAAAGTTTCTTGGGGGGGGGTATACTTAGAGACAGAAAGGAGAAATTGAAAAATGAAAGGATTTAAATTCTTAGCAGTTGGAGCATTAGCTTCTATCGCTTTAGCAGGAGGTGTTAGTGCTCAAGTTACTGATAGTGGTCACACTGGAGTTTGTACTATCGAAACTGAAAGTGATATTGAAAAAGCTTTATCATTTGATTTTACTAAAGAAAACAGTAACCAAGCTTGTACTGTTTTAGAGATAGCTAGCAATATGACTGTAACTTCATCACATGATTTAAAAGATGTTGCTATTAGGGTTAAAAGTGCTACATTAACTATTGATGGAGGTAGTCTTAACTTTGCAAATCGTTTAACAAGTTCATCATACAATGCTGCAATTTCTTTAACAGATAATAATAGTATAATTGATGTTAAAAACGGATCAATTAAAATTTCAGATAGTCAAGGTTATGGTATTGTTGGTGTAAGTAGTACAGGTACACTTACTTCTAGTGATCTATACGGTATTATCAAAGTAAGTGGAGCAAATTCTTCAATTATCATTGATAAAGTTGGTTCTGCTGGAATTAAGAATACTCATGAAATCACAGTATCAGATAATGCTAAAATTGAAGTAACTAATAGTACGAATGGTATTAGTGTAAGTACTCCAATAACTGTTGATAATGCTACTATTATTACTAGCAATAATAAAACTGGTATTAATGGTGTATTAACTACAAAGAATGGTGCAGTAATTACAGCTAATGAAAATACAAATTCTGGTATTACATTAGAACAAGGTTCAGAAATTAAAGATGCGACAATTGAAGCATTAGAAAATGGCGTTGATTTAGCTGTTAAAGATGGTGAATCTACTATTGACGGAAATGCTGTAGTTAAAGTTGGAACTATAGATAAATCTAGTTATGGTAATCCAGGAACTTTAGCAATTAAAGATAATGCTGATGTAACATATGAATCTTTATCTAACATTACATCAAATCCTACAAGTGGTATTGTAAGACAATATAATGAAGATTTAGATAATTATACTGTTGATGTATATGGAACAGCTGATGGAACAGTTACAGTAAATAATGGTGATATTGTTAGAAACCATGTTGCTGCTCCTATTACAGTTAAAGTAGTTAATTCTTCTGAATCATTCACTTTAGCAAAAGAAGAAAGCAAAATTGCAAATGTTAAAGAAGATTTAAAACCTACAGATCCTACAAATCCAGAAAATCCAAGTGATACTGGTGTAGTTGCTCCAGAAGGACAA
>CANQHY010000115.1 GCA_947623975.1 uncultured Bacilli bacterium | reverse complement strand
GACTATCTGCAGCTTTATCAGTTTTTATATAATCGATTGGTACATAATAAGTTGTATCAGTCCTTTTAGCAGATATATCGCGATTAGTAATCATTAATCTTACGGCGTCAACGAATTCTTTAGCTGATCTTACATAAGTACTTTTTCTAGAATCATCAATATAACCTGTAACGCTAGGAACAGCTATTAACATAACCACTCCCAATATCACTATTACTGCTAAGAGCTCTATTAAAGTAAAAGCTCTATTTTTTTTTCTTTTCATATAAATTTCTCTCTTTCTATTTATACATCATTTTCATTATTACCGACAATAACAACCTGTTCTACATCTTTCCATTTATCTTTGCTATCATCTTTTTTAAACACTAAATCTAATTTTTCTTTTATTTCTCCTTTGTTAAAAGGTTTAGCTAGATAATCAATAAAGCCTTCTTGAACATATTTCTCTTTAGCACCTACAACAGCATCCGCTGTTAGTGCTATAGTAGGTATTTTAAAATTAGGATTTTCTTTTAATCTTTTAATAGCAGTCTCGCCACTCATATTAGGCATCATTATATCCATAAGTATTAAATCATACTCATCGCCATTTTTAATTTTATTTAAGCACTGTTCTCCGTCGCAACACTCATCTATTTCAAAATTAAAATCCTGTAAAGCACGAATAGCAACTTTTATATTTAATTTACTATCATCGACAATTAATATTTTTTTCTTACCATATTCTATACTGGAACTGTTTTTTACTACATTTTCTCTAAAAACATCTTGTTGCGATACATTTTCTATTGGTTTGGATAGTATACTTATCTTCTGCGGTATTTGTACCATAAATAGTGAACCTTCGCCAAATCGTGACTTAACATTTATTTTTCCACCCATCATTTCGACAAGAGCCTTTGTAATAGCAAGACCAAGACCTGTTCCTTCAGTCGTCGAATTTTTTTCAATATCAAGTCGTTCAAATTTTGTAAATAGCTTATTAATGTTTTCTTCTTTTATCCCTCTACCAGTATCTTTAACACTTATTATAAGAGTTGAAACATCGTTTTGATTAATACAATTTACTTGTAATTCAATTGTTCCTTTATCAGTATATTTAATAGCATTTGTAAGTAAATTGTTAATTATTTCTTTCATATGAATTTTATCGCCATACAATTGATAAGGAATATCTTCGGCCAAATTGATCTTGAAATCAACCGGTTTATCACCTATTCTTGTTGCATCTATCTTAGCTAAAGTAGTTATTTCTTCTTTAAAATTATAATTAACTTCTACAAGTTCCATTTTATTACTTTCAATTTTGCTTATATCTAAAATGTTACCTACTATTTCAAGCAGAGTTTGAGAAGCTTCTACAATATAGTTAGCGTCTTCTATTATTACAGGATCAACATTATTTTGACGACTTTTTATATCTTCACTAAACCCTACAATAGCGTTTAGTGGTGTTCTTATTTCATGAGACATATTCGATAGGAAATCACTTTTAGCACGATTGGCACGTTCAGCATCATTTTTAGCATTCTCTACTTGAATTAACATTTTAATATCAGGATTTTCAATGGTAAAATTCATAATTATAATCGTTAAGCACCAAATATAACCAACCATAAAGGACGTTGGATAAAAATAGATAATTAAAGCATTAATTGTACCAAACAATAAGAAAAGGTAAAATGGTGTAAATTTTTTTGAAACAATAGTTTTTCTGTTAATTATCGCAAGAATCAATTGATATACACCTAGAATAACTGCATAACCAAATGTTAATATAACAGGTATTCCTTGAGGGGCTACTGCAGAATTATTTTCCACATACTCTATTTGTGTTACAAATGTTAATAGTAATACTAAAATAGTAACTAAGTTCAAAATATTAAAACCAATTTTATTCCTTTTACAGACAGTCATCAGGTACTTGCAAAATAAAAAATTTACTAAAATATAACTTATAAGTACCATTTTAGATATATAGTTGTACCAAAATGCCTCAAAATAGTTCTCACATAATAATGCCGATATTATTTCAAATAAAGTCATCAATATAGCTACTATTAATATAAGGCTATATATTTTTGTCTCTTCATTATCTACTTTCTTCTTAAGAAAAAATATCACAGCTAGAATAATCATAACCGGAAGCATTGCTACCGATAAATAAAATCCAAATCCCATACTCTACACTCCAATTTATTATTACATAAAAATTATATCATAGATTACCCAAAATTCTACAATTAAAAAAGCTATATACTAATTTGTACATAGCCATTATATTATTTTTTCAAAATCTTAACTTTGTTACTATTATTAATATTATTTTCTTTTTCAGATTTAAGATCTTCATTTTTATAATGTTCAATATCTATCTTAGAGTTTGTCATTCTAACTAATGGTTCATCAGTATAAGAAATTTTACCTGGTAAAGCCATTTTACCAACTTGTGATGTAATTAATTTTTTTAATTTAGCTTCAAATTCATCGTAATTTATATCACTAGAATATAAAGATATATGATAACTAGGAATAAATTGTAACAAGTCATCTGATATTGGAGTTATTACTGCTTCTCTTACTTCTGGTAGTGAGATAAGCAACTCTTCGATTTGTTCAGGATATATGTTATCACATCCGCAAACAAAGTTTCTTTTTTGTCTTCCTACATACTTGTAAAAACCATCATCACATTCTTGTAAATAATCGCCCAAATTTAACCATCTATTTCCCTCTTCGTCATAAGATATAACTTTTTCTGTTTCAGCGGGATTATTATGGTAGCCCATCATTACTGATGGACCTGAAAGATAGACCACTCCTCTTTCACCTTTCTTTACTTCTTTTCCAGTTTCAGGATCTACAAGTTTAAC
>CANQHY010000114.1 GCA_947623975.1 uncultured Bacilli bacterium | reverse complement strand
ATACCGAACGGTACGTACGGTGGTGTGAGAGGGAAAAGTATTCAGGAGCTATCTTGAAAAGTTTTCTCTACTCGATTATTGAAACTTAATAATCATCATAATTTTTAATTGAATTATTATTGAAAAAAGTATAATTTTCGAGTAAGATATAGATAGCGAATAAAAAAGTGGGTTGTGGGAAGGAAAATATATGACAGAACAGAAATCAAAGGTTTATGAAGACATTGTACAGAAATTAAAAAATAATAAAACAATACCTACTACAAATAAAGCAGGTGTAAAAATTCGAAAAGTAACTGTATTTGAAGATATAATTATCCGTAATTTAGATAATTTAGACACGATAGCTTTAGAGATTAATGATACAAAATTAACTTATAAAGAATTTTTTGTTGAAGTAGAAAAGTATATGAACTCATTTAATAGTTTAGGACTAAAAGAAGGGGACGTTGTAAGTTTATGTTTGCCGGTCAGTGTTGAATTTATTTGTTCATATTTTGCAATTACAGCACTTGGTTTAACGTGTAATGCTTTAAATATAATGTTTTTATTATCTGAAGGAGTAAAACCGTATTTAGATGAAAGATGTTCAAATACTTTAATTTGTGATGAGAATTATTATAAATTATTGCAAATGAATAATGTAATGAATGATGCAAAATTAAAAACATTAATAATTACTGGTGATGCAACATATAATCACTTAAAATCAGATAGTGAACAAATTAATATTTTGGGTAAAAATATACCAAATACAAATATTATGACGCTTAATGATTTTTTAAAAAAGGATATTGATGAAAAAATTAAGCTTGCAACTTATAATGAAAATAGAATGGCAACGCTAAATTATACTAGTGGTACAACGGGAAAACCGAAATGTATGGGTCATTCTGATTTAGCCCCATTGTTTCTTGTTGCAGCTCATGACGGTATAAAAAGAGAGGAATATAGAAAGGATAGGACTTTACTTACAATACCTTTACAACATCCAACGGGATTATTTTATTCAATGGTATTCCAATTAGCACAAGGTAAAACTTTAGTTTTAGAACCTATTTATGACAAAAAATTATTTTATAAAGATATAAAAGAAAAAAATATTAATCATGCAGTACAGGCTAAACCTTTTTATGCTCAATTAATACAAGACAGAAAAGATGGACTTTTAAAACCAGGAGATTTTGAAAACTTTAGAAATCCTTATAGCGGAGGAGAAGGTATTCCTTTATCTGTTTGTAGAGATATAAATGATACATTACATTACGCAGGTTGCCCGAATTCTTTATATTTAGGATATGGCCGTAGTGAAGAAGGTTCACTTACTATAAATGCTTACAATCTTGAAGGTCGTGAAAATGTTGTTGGAGTTCCATTACCTGGAATAAAAGCAAAATTAGTTAATCCTAAAACATTAGAAGATTTGCCATATATTGAAGGAGCAAAGGGCGAAATTCTTGTAAACACACCTGTAACGCCTTTACATCATTGCTATTTAGGCCCATATAACAAAATTGGTAAGCCAGATAATTCTATCGTTGATAGTGAAGGAAAAAGATGGGCGCGTGCTAAAGATATTGCAAAGCTTGTTAAATTACCAAATAATCAGCTAGCATACATAACTCTTGGACGTTCTTATGACTTAGTAGAAAAAGACGGAGAAGAATTCTATTTGTTTGATTTAAAAGAAAAGATTAGTAATATACCTGGTGTACAAGAATGCGAAGTACTTACCATGCCAAATGTTGAAGAATCAATAGTTACTGTTCATTTAGTTATAAAAGATGAATATTTAGATAAGATAGATGAAATTCAAAAAGCCATCTATGAATTAACTAAAATGATAGATGGAATTAAAATCTATGATAGTTTTGGAATAAATGCTACAAGTGGTAAATGCGATAGAGAAAGTATGTGTAGAGAGACAACTGGTTATTATAGTCTTGAAAATGGAAAAATTTGTGAAACAACGTTCGTTTTAGAAAACAATCATGCCATAAAAAAATTGGTACGAAAATAAGAGTATAGAACTCTTGTTTTTTCGTTTACTTTTAATTATAAGTGTGATACCCTTAACTTAGGATAGTGATAAAATATGATTATAGGAATGACTATTATATGCACTTCTTTTATATTTACTTTTTTAATTTCAATTATATATTTTTTGAAAAAACATATAGATACAATCGAAACCAAAATATATAAATTTATTTTGGAATTTAGCTTAGTTAATTTAGTGATGGAGTTATTATTATGTATCAATATTTTACTTAAAATAGATTTGTATTCCTTTTATAATTTGTTTTTAAATCGAGTTTTTTTATTAACTTTATTTAGTTGGTTTAGTTTGTTTACTTTGTATATCATATTATTGTCACAAGAAAAATTAATTTATAATTTGAAATTTAAAAAATTTGCAACAGTTTTTATAGTTTTTTCAATATTAATGTTAGTTTTTCTCCCATTAGAACTCGTTAATGAAAATGGAGCAGCTTATTCAACCGGAGTAGCTACTTATTATCTTTATGGAATTGTTATTGTGTATACTATTTTATGGGTAATTTTAATAATAAAAAATGGTAAAAAATTTCCTAAAAAAGTAATCCCATTTGTCGCATTTATATTTTGTTTTATAGTAATGCTAATATTTAGAGCTATAATTCCAGACATACTTTTAAACTCATTTTCTTCAGCGTTTGCTTCATGTTTAATGTACTTTACTATTGAAAATCCTGATTTAAAAATGATTGAACAATTAAACATTGCTAAAGATATGGCAGATAAAGCAAATAATGCTAAGACTGAATTTTTAAGTAGTATGTCTCATGAAATAAGAACACCTTTAAATGCTATTGTTGGTTTTTCAGAGAGTTTAAA
>CANQHY010000113.1 GCA_947623975.1 uncultured Bacilli bacterium | reverse complement strand
TATACTTTTGAAGAATTAACCAGTGATGTTGAATTTAAAATCTGGGTTAAAGTAATCGATAGTAATAATAAAGAAAGTAATATTTATAAAGAAACTCTAAAAACAAGTAAAGAAATAAAGATAAACTTTAATCCCAATGGTAATGAAATAGAAGCAACAAGTAAAAGCTGTATAGTAACAGCCCAAGAAGAAAGTTGTACAATAACAACGCCAGTAATAAGTAAGAATAATAATACCCCAGAGATAATAGGATATAGTTTAAAAGCAAGTGACCATAGTAAAGTCGTAGGAAGTGGAGAAGAATTAAGTGTAACAAGAAGTGATGATGGTAAAACTTATTATGCCCAAACTAAAAAGGAAGCAGTAATTAGAAAAATAACATTTAATCCAAATGGGAATACTGGTTTTACGTATAATAATACTAAACAAACAGCAACCAAAGAATATGATTTATGTACAATAGAAGAAGTCTATAATGGAGAGATTCAAGGAACAAGTTGTAAACAAACGATAAACTTTCCAACAATAGAAGCGCATAGTAATACCCAAACGATAATAGGCTGGAATACGGATGCAGAAACTCATGAAGCAGAATATACCTCAGGACAAGAAAGTGTCGAATTAACAGCAAATAATAATTTAATATATTATGCTCAAACAAAAAGTAATGAAATAACAAGAAGTATAACGTATAGTAAAGGAGCAAATGTAAGTGCAACGGGAGTAGTAAATGACACATGTAAAATTCAATCAACATATAATGGAGCAACACAAGGAACAACATGTAATGTAACACTTACAACCATAACGCCAGCAAGTGGCTATTTAGTAGATGGCTTCTATGAAGGAGACGTAAGAAAAGGAAATGTTGGTGCATCAATAGCATTAAGTGGAGATGTAACATATACAGCGAATGTCGGAACAGTCTCTCTTGTATTAAATAGTGCAAGTGCCAGTGAAATGAAAGTAGCAGCGAGTGTAACACCAACAATTACTCCACTTGCAGCAAGTGCTTATCAATATAACACAGCCGATAGTTGGACAAGTATAAATGCCACAACCAGTACAACAAATACCTTTACAGTAGATGCCACAAGTGATTATACGTTATATGTAAGAGTAACAGATGCAAAGGGAAATGCGGTAGTAAAAAGTGTAAGTTATAAAAATCCAAGTATAGGAACCCCAAGTACAAGTAATGCCAAATGGAATAGTTTAGATGTAAGTGTAACAGCAACGAAAGGAACAGCAAATATTGATAAGTATTACTTTAGTAGTAATGATGGCCAAACATTTGGAGGCGCAGTAGCAAATACAACAACAACTGGAACAACAACATTAACAGGATTAAATCCAAGTACGACATATAGTATAAAAGCCTATGTAGAAGATGCCAATGGCAGAAGGTCTCCAAATTCAGCAACAGGAACAGGAACAACAGCAGATTATAAATATCCAACAGTAAAAATAACATCAACAAGTAGCACTCCAACAAGTATAACAATAAATGCAAGTGCAACAACTGGAGATGGAACAATAAAGGCATATAGATATTTTTTAGAAAATACCCAAAAAATAGAAAAACAATCAACATTATTGACCGATAGTTATACCATAGATTCAGACATAACAGCAGGAAATACATATAAAGTAAAAGTACAAGTAGTAGATAGTAATAATAAAGTAAGTACATTTACAACAAATAACCAAAAAGATGTAAAAGTAAATAAACCATTAGGAGAAATTTGCTTAAATAAGGAAATTGGAAGTTGTTTTACAACCAATGCAGATTCAGAATCAACATTATATTTGCATAATGCAAGTTTAAGTAGAGGTGCTGGGGATGACTCATATCGTTATGCCGGAGCAGATGAAAGTGTAAATAATTATGTTTGTTTAGATGGAACATCAACGACAAGTGGAACATGTGCTAATGGCGATGCTGACTTATATCGCATCATTGGCTTATTTAAAAATGATGCAGGTCAATATGAAATGAAACTAATCAAATATGACTATGCCACAAGTGCTCAATTAGGAGAAACAGGAGCATATAAAGCAATATATAAAGGAACTACATCTCACTATAAAGGCAACCAAGACAATTTAACAAATATAGGAGGCTACTACTGGACAAGCAGTAGTAACCAAGTAAACGAATGGGTAAATAGTGAACTAAGAAAAACAAATTTAAATACATCATACTTAAATTACTTAAAAACAACTAAAAAAATAGATATAGACAATTTAATAACAACCCACACCTGGAGTTTGAATGGTCATAGTAGTTATGATGTAACAACAAAAGTAATGTATGATAATGAAATGGCAAAAGTAGAAAGTAGTCCAAGTTACCCAACTCAAACAAAAACAGTTAACGACAAAATCGGCTTAATGTACGCTTCAGACTATGGTTATGCAGCCAGTCCAAGTAATACAAGTAACTGGAATATAACTTTATATAATTATAGTAGTTATACATCAAGCAACTGGATGTATATGGGATTGATTGAATGGACCATTTCCCGTCGTTCGGCGTTCAGTGAAGTTTCGTTATATGTGTCTCCCTCTGGCGGAGTGAGCAGCACCCAAGTCAACTACAACGACTACAGCGTCAGCAACGGCGCGAATGGGGTCCGTCCTTGCTTCTATCTCACATCTAGTGTTAAAATTACAGGAGGAGATGGTAGTAAAACCAATCCATACCGGGTTGGGTTATAATAAAGTAAAAATAAGCCATAAATAACGTAAACATAGAATTATGGTAACGTCTATCTATGTATTAAGTGACCTAGTTAAAATAAAATAAATGCAAAAGTTTTGTCAAGTTTTGTCGAAATGGTTGCATTTATTTTTTTAATCTTTAAAATAGGTTTGATGTTACTTGTAATTTTGGGATAATAATGATAAGATAAACCATAGATTAAAAAGA
>CANQHY010000112.1 GCA_947623975.1 uncultured Bacilli bacterium | reverse complement strand
CAACGCATGGTATTCCTGATAAGAGAAATGCTCATCCTCATTCTAGTGGAAAGATTACAATTGTTCATAATGGTATTATTGAGAATTATGAAGGTCTTAAAGCTAGTCTATTAAACAAGGGCTATAATTTTATATCTGATACCGATAGTGAGGTTGTAGCAGTTCTTCTAAATGATTTATATCAAAACGACGATTTAGTTAGTGCTATTTTAAAACTTAAAGATATTTTAAAAGGATCTTATGCTCTAGTTATTATGTGTGAAGATTATAAAGATAAGCTTTTTGCCATAAGAAAAGATAGTCCTTTATTAATAGCAAATGATGATGATTCTTCTTATGTTGCATCAGATATTTTAGCTTTTGCCAATAGAAATTCTCACTACTCTATTATTGAAGAAGGCGATCTTGCTATCTTAGAAAGTGGTAAGATTACTGTCCTAGATAGCACTCTAAAACAAAAAAAGCGAAAAATAATTACTTTCGATGGTGATATTAACTTAGTACAAAAAGGTGGTTTTTTCTCTTTTATGCAAAAAGAAATTTGGGAAGAAAAAGATGTTATAAAAAAGATTTTAGCAAAATACGGTGATTTAAGTAAATTAGAAAAAGAATTTAACTTTCTTAAAGATTGTAGAAAAATTGATATTATAGCCTGTGGTAGTGCTTATCACGTAGGTGTTGCTTTTAAATATTTAATCGAAGAATTTGCTAATATCGAAGCAAATGTAGAGATAGCTAGCGAATATAGATATAAAAAGAACTTTTTAGGAAAAGATGATTTGGCAGTATTTATATCGCAGTCTGGAGAAACAGCTGATACTCTTGCTTCCCTTCGCAAAGTAAAAGAACAAAACATTAAAACGCTAGGAATTGTCAATGTCGTTGGAAGTAGTATTGCAAGAGAATCAGATAAAGTAATATACACGTTAGCAGGTCCAGAAATAGCGGTTGCTACGACTAAAGCTTTTGTAGCTCAACTTTTAACATTAACTCTAATAACTTTATACCTTGCTTATACTAGAAACACAATAACAGAAGAATATCTAAATAAGACACTTCTAGAACTTAATAACCTAGACGAAAAAATCGATGAATTGTTAAATCGTGATTATAGTAATATTACTGATATGCTAAAGAATAAAGACAACATTTTCTTCATTGGTAGAAATATTGACTATGCAATTGCACTAGAAGGTTCACTAAAATTAAAAGAAATATCTTATATTCACAGCGAAGCATACGCAGCCGGAGAACTAAAGCATGGAACAATATCTCTAATTGAAGAAAACACACCTGTTATTGCTTTAATTACAAAAGATAGTATAAAAGATAAAACTATGAATAATATCAAAGAGGTTAAAGCCCGTGGTGCCTACGTAATAGCAATTTCTAACGAGTTAAAAGAACAGATAGATAACTACATAATGATTCCTTGTGATAATGAATTTATTCTTCCTATTCTTTCCGTAATACCACTTCAAATAATAGCTCACGATACTGCTAGATTAAAAGGTTGCGATATTGATAAGCCAAGAAATCTTGCCAAGTCCGTTACTGTAGAATAAACTAAAAGACTGTTTCAATTTTTTAAAACAGTCTTTTTATTTATCCATTACGCATGTTTTTACTTATAAGTTCAACGGGTACTGCTACTTGATTTACTCTTTCAATTAACCTTTTAGCCTTCATTTTATCGTTTCCTATAGTAAAGTGTTTTTCCAAATCATTTAAATCTAAATTAGATGTAAAAAAAGTTGGTAGTTCTTGATCCATTCGATACTGTAATATGGGCTCCAAAACCTCATCTCGTGACCACTCTGTTAAATACTCAGCCCCAATATCATCGAGTAATAAAAGATCGACATTTTTAATTAAATCAAACCTTTCACTGTAATCAGTGTCAAAAGATTCTTTTATCATTCTAAATAGTTCAGGAACATGGACAATCACACTCTTAACATCTTTCTTAGCAAGTTCATTAAACAAAGCTGCGATTAAGTAAGACTTACCGACACCAAAATTACCATACAAATAAATTCCTTTAGGTCTTTCTTTCTTAAGATAAGAATCCGAAAACTCTTTCATCTTTTTAATTATAGCTACTCTACTTTTATCATCGGTGTATATATTGGAAATAGCAGCATCCCTAAGACGCAAAGGCAAATCGAAAATAGCAATATTTTTCTTATATTGTTCTTTTCTTGAATACCTACAATTTACATAAGAGAAATCAATACCATTACCATTTTTCTTAGGTGACAAAAAAGCTCCTGCTACTCTATTTTTACAATTAGTTAAACCATTACAATTTTTACAATGCGAAAACTCATTTGCCACCTCTAATAAAGAGGTTGTATATTTTTTCAAAACATTAACATCTAAATCAATATTTTTAATAATATAGCAAAAGTCCCTATTTTCCTTAGCTTTATTAAAATTTATATCTAAATCTAATTCCTTAGCTTTTCTTTCCATTACTATTTTTTCCATGTTCAACCACCGTTTCAATTATAACATCGATTAACTCCGACATAAAGACTTTAACCAATAAAAAATCCCAAAACTAAACTTTATTAATTAAATAAGAGGCTCATAATTTCAATTACATCTATTTTAAATACAAATATTATAAAAGCTGATAAAAGAAGAAAAGGTCCAAAAGGAATTATTCTACTCTTATTTTTTAAATATACAAAAACAGAAACAGGAAGAGCGATAGCACTTGCCAAGAATATTGAAAAAAGGCCCGCAATAGGAGAAAGAACAACACCTACAAAAAACATTAATTTGATGTCTCCTCCTCCTAAACTTTCTCTTTTAAAAAGAAGATTTCCCATAAGCATAACAATATACATTACGGCAAAAAGAAATAAGCCAAAAAGAAAGGTCTTTACCCCAAAAAGAATACCCCCAAAGATAGTATTAACTATTAAAGCTAAAACAGAAAAGATAGCAGTAACCTCATCA
>CANQHY010000111.1 GCA_947623975.1 uncultured Bacilli bacterium | reverse complement strand
CTCAGCTGGCTAGAGCATCCGGTTCATACCCGGAAGGTCGAGGGTCCGATCCCCCCTCTCGCTACCATTTAAAATATTAAACTCGAGCTTTTATAGTTCGAGTTTTTTAATAGCAAAATAAAAGATATCTATGTAATGATATCTTAATTTTTTACTTTGTTTATCTTATCTAAATTAAAGCATACTGGTTTAAAAGTTTTCCTGTGTTCTTCTATTATGCCGTATTTTTCAATTGCTTCAATATGCTTTTTAGTAGGATAGCCAGCATTGTCTTTAAAACCATACATTGGATACTTTTTATCTAACTCTTCCATCATTCTATCCCTTGTTACCTTAGCAATTACACTAGCAGCAGATATGGTAATGCTCTTCAAATCTCCTTTTATGATAGATGTAGAAGGAATATTTAACTTTTCTAGTTTCATCGCATCTATTAAAACATGCTCTATTTTTATATTCTTATTACAATTCTCTATCGCTTCATACATTGCCAATTTTGTTGCCTCATAAATATTAACTTCGTCTATTACTTTTTCACTCTTAATACCTATTCCTATTCCTAGAGCTTCTTTCTTTATAATATCAAAGAACTTTTCTCTTTGCTTTTTGGTTAGTTTTTTAGAATCAGTAAGACCTTCTAATTTATAGCCAACTGGAAGAACAACGCAAGCAGTTACAACTGGTCCTACTAAAGGTCCTCTTCCTACTTCATCTACTCCTGCTATAAATTTAATATTTTGTTTATATAAGTTTTTTTCATACTCGGTATTGTCAATTATATTTTTCATATTAGACCTCTTCAAAATCTAAAATATCATCCTTGTAACCTAACACTTTTATCTTTTTATAATTTTCTTCGCTAACATATATCTTAATATTAGGATATTTAAATAAATTATAATTATATAATGTCTGATCTTTAATAGTATCTACTGAAAATTTTATTACATCATAAACATTAGCAATAGAAAAATGCAAATTACTTTCAAATTCTAATAATAAATTACTATTAGATACTAGATAACTTTTATAGTCTACTTTAGCAGTATTAAAATATTCAAAAACTATCTTTATTTTATTTTCTAAATTATTATCGATATGAATGCTTAAATTATCGTATTTAGAATCTGATTTTACGACGATATTTTTTCTATTTTCAACATCAAAAAATAGCTCTTTTTCTTCTACATTAAAACTAGTAGGAAAAGCGTTACTATAGTTATAATTTCCTGTTTCATATCCAAAGAGGAAAACTCCCAATAATATCACGGCAAAAATCTTTAAATATGTATATTTTTTTACTGGTGAGCAATCATTAAAGAATTTATTTTCTATATCTTTAAAAGAAATATAGCATAAAACAAAAGACGCAATTACAAGGAAAATTAAGCTGAAAGAATAGATACCATTAAAAAGAAGGAAGATAAGGAAGGCAAATATTACTAATAATAGGCTAGCATAAAAACCAATAACAATTAAGTAAGGAACAGACAATAATTTTAAAACAGAGTTAACAATAGTAAAAAATTTATTCTTTTTAGAATTCATTTTTTTATCTTTATGATATAACCTTTCATAATAAGAACTACTAGTAAAAATATTCAAATTTTTAAATACAATATAGAGAATAACAATCTCTTTCGTAATACTTAAAACCGAAACCCAAACTGTTGCTATAATCCCTCTTAAAGATACAGCAAAATAATAAATCAACTGATAGCCAACAATTGAAATAAATTCCAATATACCATTTAAAACTAATATATATAATACTAGTAATATAAATTTAATTAACCAAAAGTAAACGTTGTTTTTTTTATCTTTAATATCTTTATCGGTCTTTAGAATTTTATTAATTTTCAAAGATAAATTATCTAAAAAATCATCATCTTTTGTTCTTTTTACAATAATATTATTATTCATATCACCACTCCTATAATAATTATAACAGAATAACAAAAGAAAAGGATAGTAGTAAATTTTATCAATTATCTATCCAAGGTTATTTTACCTAATAATCCTTCCTGTAAATCCTTAATGATTATAGCATAAACCTTGTCATAATCACATACTCCACCCTTTTTTAATACTTTCCTTTTTGCTGCTATATCATCATAAATAGTATCGATATCAATTTTTTCCAAAGAATATCTTTCCATCAAATTTTTAGGGTAGAGATTAGCTAGTTTAACAATTATGTATTTAGCAATATCTTCTCTATCAATTATTTCTTCTTTTATAGAAGATAAGGCTGCTAAATTATGAGCATGTTCTTGGTTTTCCAATTTAGGCCATAAAATCCCTGGTGAATCCATAAGTTCGATATCGTTACTAATTCTAATCCACGATACGTTTTGAGTAACACCGGGACGGTCTCCCACTACAGTTGCATGGCGACCTACTAACCTATTTATTAAAGTACTTTTACCAACGTTAGGAGCACCAATTACCAAAGCTCGTATTTTTCTAGGCTTAAGTCCTTTTTTAGCTCGTTCTTCGTTCATATTTTTAGATATTTGTTTTGTTTTTTCGAGAATTTCCTTAATTCCAATATTTTTTGTTAAATCGCATGTTATCACGATATATCCATCGTTAGTATATTTTTGTAATAAAATATTTGTTTCTTCCTTATCACACAAATCGTATTTCGTTACAACTAATATCCTAGGCTTTCCTTTTATAATATCGTCTATGTCAACAATCTTAGAACTTACAGGCATTCTAGAATCAATTACTTCATAGACAACGTCTACTAAATTAATATTTTCTTTTAAAGTTCTCTTGGCTTTAGCCATATGACCAGGGTACCAGTTGATGTTTGTTTTATTTTCATTCATTCTTATCACTTCCAATTTCTTTTAGTATTTTATCATTTTCAAGAAATTTATCAAAATCTGAAATAAATGATGTGTCCTGCTTTTTCCTAAATTTATCATATTCCTTATATGCAAGTTCTTGCGCCACCTTATGAGAAATTTTTCCAGATTTATGTAA
>CANQHY010000110.1 GCA_947623975.1 uncultured Bacilli bacterium | reverse complement strand
TTACAAAAAGCAAGATAATAATCATAACAACCAGAATTTTTGATGGTAAAGTAACATAATAGATATACAAATATATACGCATTTTCCATTTTTCTATTATTAGTTATATAATTAAGCAAATCATAATCAATAATTCTGATGTAATTTCTTTCTTTGCAAACGACATTAGCATACTCTAACAAATTTATAGTCTCATGATAATAATTTATAAGTCCATCATTTTTATTTAACAATTGCCATTTTTCAGAAATATAATCAATTAATGTTAATTTCCATTTTGCAAAATCAAAAACATTGTTACTAGAATAATCTTTGATAAACTTAGATATAAAATATACTGTATCATAGGCATAAGACTTGTCAGATAAGAATTTACCATTCGAATAACTAACAGAACTTAATCGCTCATAAATATTATAGCCCACAATCCATCACCCCTATATAATACAAAGAATTTTTATCAATATTTATTGTAAATTTCGATTTACTTTTTACGATAGCGTAATACCTTCTAAATTCATCGCTCGAATAAATAGAAAGGTCTATTCTTTTTATATCTAAACTATCTGTTTTTGGAAAAAGTATTGCAACCGAACCGTTTGCAACAACATCTTTAGGCATTAATGATGCTCGTAAATTATAAGTAAAATTTGGCATCAAAATTGTATCTGAATTCAAATACTTACTACAAATGAATTTTGTAGGATTATCTATGTATTTATCATATCCGGAAATGTGAACTATCGAACCATCATCAAGTATATTTTTAGATTTAATCACCCAATATTTTCCCTTAGAACTCAAATATTTATTTGTAATTTGACGATCACGGAAAAAATCAAAAACATCCAATCTTAATTTTTTTATATAGCTATCAAAAAAATCATCTCTGTATATTAACCATAATTTATCATGAAAAATATATTTTTGAGGAACAATTCTAAATTCATTATCTCTAACATTATTTATTATAGTTTCATCACATTTTTCTAAAGTAAAATGAATAACAACAATTTCAATAAATACCTTTTTAAAGGCATCAACACCGTAATCAATTACTGACGCAATGTTATATTTTTCATATTTTTTTCTCAAAGTGTCAAACTCAGGAGTCATTATAAAAGTTTTAGGCAAAACCATTATAATGTTAGTTGCTTGTTTATACATTTTTTCTAGGAACAATCCATAAATATTATCGCAATCAAACTTTAATTTTGCTCTATATTTTTTCTTTTCCTTTTGCTTTAGTTTAAAAAAAGGCGGATTACCAATAATAAAATCATATTTGTATTCAAATTTAAAATCTATAAAATCACAATTTATTGGTCTTATTATTACTTTATTAGAATCAATTTTATATTTTTCTAATTCAGCAATCGTATCATTTAAAACGTTTCCGTTTATATCAACTATATCCAAAATTATTTTTTCCGTATTATAAAATTTTGATATTATTGGTATTAGGAAATTACCTCCCCCGACAGATGGTTCTAATATTCTCACTATTTTTTTATCATAATTTTTTATAGATTTAAGGCAATCGTAAATGACAGATTGTGGGGTATAAAAGTTTCCACTTTCTTTGGCTTCTTTACTGCTATTTTTTTCTTCATTTATATAAGATTTAATATATATATTATTTTCTTTTTCAGACTTATTAATAATATAATCATTGAAATCAAGCATATCATTTATATTTTCGGCGATTTTTTCCATAATACGTGTTGGTACTGCTTCACCAATGCATCTTCTGATATTCAATTCATTTTTTTTCATAAAATCTGTTCTATTTTTTAAAATTTCTTTTGATTTTACATTTTCACTAACCCATTTAAATGTATCAGGAATACTCATCACACGCATTAATTCTCTGATTGATAATACTCTATCATCACGTGGATGGATAGTATCCATAGCTGCTAGTTGATCATTTCTAGTTGTAATACAAGCACAAGGCTTGTCCCAGTATAATCTTCTAAATTTATTTCCTAAATGACCTGATTTTAACAAAACTTTTTTCCCATTTACAATCTTATAAGGTTTTTTTTCATCGGGATTATTAAAAGCTGACTCTCCTTCCTTTAAATCGCAAATCCACTCTCGCATATAACTATCGTATAATCTAAAAGAATGATAGATATCATTAGCATCAAAATCTTTTGGATCCTTTAATTCTAATAAGTCACCGATTGCTTCTCTTAGTGTAATTTGTTTTTGTGGCAATGGAAACAAGTTTAAAGGTGACATGTAATCTTGATCTTTGCGAGTACCTATTACTAAAGTTCTTGGTCTACTAGAGGCAACACCATAATCTTTAAAATTTACTACTTTATATTCGATGTTATAATAATTGTCCAAATGTTTATTGATGGCATCACCAATTTTAATGTTTTCTCCATTTAAGTCGGTACATAAAGTCGTCATAAAAGCTCTTACATTTTCGAATACAAAGATTTTGGGTCTTATCTCATTAATTATTTTTATTGCTTCTACAACTAAACTGTTCCTTTTTTGCTCGTTATTTTTCTTATAATTTGCTGTTGACATTCCCTGACAAGGTGGTGTCGCAATAACAACATCAACATCTTTTAATTCTTCATTTTTCTTCCAACGATTTATTTCTTCGTATATTTTGTTCTGAAGTTCATCACAAGTTATGTCACCACAAATATATCCAGATTCATATTTGCATTTTTTATTATATTTTTGAATTTCTATTCTATTTTTTATTAATTCACTTGTTGCTATGCATTCAAAATTATTCTCCTTAAAGCCATAACAGCCTACACCAGCACCACTGAATAAACTTATATAAGTCCTCATCCAAAACCTCCTAAAAAACTTTAGGTAATTTTATGATGTCAGTTTTCTTAAACTACCTTTAAGTTAATTACATGATTTTCTGTCATTTACGCTATTTTTTTAACGGTTTTATATATAAAATACATAATTATTTTAACATAAAAATTTATATATGTAAAAACAATTATAGTTTAATTTACAAACGAAATGCAACATTTTATTTTTTAAATTACAAGTCAAAAACGGGTTGACTTTTTTGTGATTTATAATTCAAAATGTCCTAATTTGTAAAAAGAATTTATAAAACAAAATGTCCTATCGAAAAAAT
>CANQHY010000109.1 GCA_947623975.1 uncultured Bacilli bacterium | reverse complement strand
CCATTTTTTTGGCCAGTTGGTGAAGTGGCTTAACACACCGCCCTTTCACGGCGGCATTCATGGATTCGAATTCCATACTGGTCACCAAGAGTAAAATACACTGTCATGCAGTGTTTTTTTGTTTTATATTTATCTTTTATTTTTATTTATGAGATGTTATAATGGCATTGTAGTTGTTGGGAGGTTACTGATTATGAAGAAAAAAGCATTTATTTTTATTGTAGGAATTTTATTTTTGTTTTCTTTTAGCACCAAAGTAGACGCTTTTAGTTATAAACATGCTTTTGATAACGAAATAGATGCTAATTTTAATATAGTAAGTGGTGAAGAAATTTCGGGAAATTGTAATGGAGTTTTCACAGAAGAAGCTCTAAAATTAATAAGTGATGTTTTGAATTGGTTTAGAATACTAGCTCCAGTAGCATTAATTGTCTTAATGTCAGTAGATCTTGCAAGTGCTGTTATTCAACAGGATAATGATGCCCTAAAAAAAGCTACTAGTAAAATCTTTAGCAGAGTTTTAGCTACTGTTGCTGTCTTCTTTATACCAACACTTATAAGAATTGTAATTGATTTGCCGAAAGTAAGAGATGCACTTAAGCTTTCTGATGATCCATTATGTGGCACTATGACTAGCGTTACTATTAACGAAAACGACATAATCGTAAAATAATACTGGAGTGATGATTAATGATATACTTAGATTATTCAGCAACAACACCAGTTTCTAATAGTGTTTTAGATACATTTTGTAAAGTAGCATTAGATTATCCAGGAAACCCAAATTCTCTTCATAAACTTGGTGTTAAGGCCAACCAATTAATTGAAGCTTCTACCAAGCAGATAGCCGATATTTTAGGTGTAAAAAAAAGTGAAATAATATACACGAGTGGAGCAAGTGAATCGAATAATTTGGCAATTAAGGGTATTTGTTATAAGTATAAAAATAGGGGTAGGCATATTATTTCTACTAATTTTGAGCATTCCTCAGTATACGGACCCCTTAGTTACCTACAAAAAGAAGGCTTTGACGTAGATTTTATCGAAACAGATAACAATGGTATCATAAATTTAGATGCTCTCGATAAAATGATAAGAGATGATACAGTTCTTATTAGTATTGCTAGTGTGAATAGTGAGATAGGAATAAGGCAACCGATAGAGGAGATAGCAAAAATAGTGAAAAAACATCCTAAATGTTTTCTTCACGTCGATATGACACAAAGTATTGGTAAGGAAAAAATATCTTTGCAAGGAGTTGATTTAGCCTCATTTTCAGCTCATAAATTTTTCGGTTTAAAAGGAATAGGCATCTTAATAAAAAAAGAAAATATAATGTTAGAACCGCTTATTCATGGAGGAAAAAGTACAACTATATTTAGAAGCGGAACTCCTGCTTTGCCACTTATTGTATCTTTGGCAAAGGCGCTACGATTAGCGGTTGATGATATAGAAAAAAAATATGAATATGTAGAAAAATTAAATAAATATTTAAAAGATAATTTAAGAAAATATGATTTAGTAAGAATAAATAGTAATGAATACTGTATTCCGCAAATATTAAATATTAGTATTTTGGGATGTAAACCGGAGGTTTTTCAACACGCTTTAGAAGAATATGATATATACGTTTCAACTCAGACCGCTTGTTCTACAACATCTAGCTTTTCAAAAGCTGTTTTTGCTCTTACCAAAGATGAGAAAAGAGCATCTTCAAGTATCAGAATAAGTTTGTCTTACGTAACAACTAAAGATGAACTAGAAAAATTTAAAGAAGCATTTTCTAAATGCTACGAAAAGCTTACTAATTTGAGGTGATTTTTGATGAATTTGGTTAGAATAAGTGCCATGTGGTGTCCTTCTTGTATTAAAATGAATAAATATTTTAAAGAAATCGAAGAAAAATATGCGGATTTAAATATTACAACTTATGATTTAGATATGGATCAAGAAGATGTAAAAAAATATAATGTTGGTAATATTTTACCTGTTATAATATTATTTAGGGGAGAAAAAGAAATAGCAAGGTTAGTAGGTGAAAAGACAATTGACCAGCTTGTTGATTTTATAGAAAGAGGTAAAAATTTGTAATGAATTATAAGAAATTTTTTGTATTATTTATTTTTTTTCTTCTTTTTTCACCACTAAGAGTATTTTCACTATCAACTGACTATAATGACTTGATTTATAATGTTGTCGGTGCTCCAAAAGAGGAAGAAAAGATAAATGTTTATTTCTTTTACGGTGATGGGTGTCCTCATTGTGCCAAGGAAGAAAAATTTTTAGAAAATCTTAAAGAAAAGTATAAAAATGACGTGAATATATTTTATTATGAAACTTGGGATAATACTAAAAATAAAGAACTAATGTTAAGTATAAAAAAGTTATTTAAAAAGAAAGAAGATTATGGTGTCCCTTTTACTGTAGTTGGCGATAGTACATACTCTGGGTATAGTGATGCAGTTGGTAAAAAAATCGAAGCTAAGATAAAAACTTATTTAGAAATAGAAGATGATGTATCGAGTGTCGTTGATGATAACAAAGAAGATATCCCTTTTATTGGAACTGTTGATGTCCGCGACGTATCTATTTTATTAGTTGCTGTTATTTTTGGCTTTGTTGACGGTTTTAATCCATGTGCCATGTGGGTTTTATTGTTTTTGATTAATATGCTTTTTGATATGAAAGATAAGAAAAAAATGTTAATTTTGGGAATTACTTTTCTTTTTGTATCGGGTTTAGTATATTTTGCATCAATGCTAGGAATAACAAAAATCTTTTCAATGATATCAATTCCCGTTATTCGTTCCCTTATCGGAGTGGTTGCTGTAATAGCAGGAATATATGCTGTAAGAAAATATATTGTTACAAGAAAACAGGAAACAGGTTGTCAAGTTGTCGATGAAAAAAAGAGAAGAAAAATCTTTGAAAGAATTAGAAAGTTCACCAATGAAAAAAATTTATTTTTAGCTCTTATTGGCGTTAGTACTCTGGCAATTTCAGTAAATCTAATAGAACTTGCTTGTTCTACGGTATTCCCAGCAACTTTTTCTTCTATATTATCGATAAACAATGTAAATGGATTTTTGAAAATTTTTTATTTATTAGTTTATACCTTCTTTTATATGATTGATGACATGGTCGTATTTATCATTTCTGTTTGTACTTTA
>CANQHY010000108.1 GCA_947623975.1 uncultured Bacilli bacterium | reverse complement strand
GAAAATATCATCCACATGGCGATTCTAGTATTTATGAAGCAATGGTTAGGATGGCTCAAGATTTTAGTTACAGATATATGTTAGTTGATGGTCATGGAAACTTTGGTAACATGGATGGCGATGGTGCTGCTGCTATGCGTTATACTGAAGCTAGACTTTCAAAAATAAGCTTGGAATTATTAAGAGATATAAATAAGGACACAGTAAATTTCGTACCTAACTTTGATGAAACTGAACAAGAACCAGAGGTAATTCCTAGCAGATTTCCTAATATATTAGTAAATGGTACCATGGGAATCGCCGTTGGTATGGCAACAAATATTCCTCCACATAATTTAGGTGAAGTAATTGATGGCTGTATTGCATATATAGATAATAATGATATTACACCATTTGAATTGATGAATTATATTAAGGGACCTGATTTTCCAACTGGAGCTATTATCCTTGGTAGTAGTGGAATAAAAAGAGCATATGAGACAGGAAAAGGAACAATAACAATAAGATGTAAGGCAACTATTGAAGAATCAGGAAATAAAAATAGAATTGTTATAACTGAAATCCCATATGGAATAAATACCTTAGAACTAAAAAATAGAATTGCCGAACTTGTACGAGATAAAGTATTAGAAGGAATAGCTGATTATCATGAAGAGACAAATATAGAAAATGGTGTAAAAATTGTTGTAACACTAAAAAAAGAAGCAAATCCTAATGTTGTATTAAATAATTTATATAAACATACTCCTTTACAATCTACATTTGGAATAATATTCTTAATGTTGGATAAAGGTGTACCAAAGACATTGAATTTAAAGGAAATTATTAGTAAATATGTTGATTATCAAAGGGAAGTTATAACTAGAAGAACACAATTTGATTTAAAGAAAGCTGAGGCAAGAGCTCATATATTAGAAGGTTACAAGATAGCTCTTGATAATTTAGATGCAGTTATTAATATAATAAGAAATGCTGAAACTGATTTAGAGGCAAAAGAAAAATTAATGAGCAATTTTTCTTTGAGTGATGCACAAACTGATGCTATATTGGAATTAAAATTACGTCGTTTAACTGGATTGGAAAGAGATAAAATTGAGCAGGAGTTAAAAGAAACATTAGAATTGATATCAGAATTAAAGTCAATTTTAGCTAGCGAAGATAAAATTAATGAAATTATTAAAAAGGAAATGCTTGAAATAAAGGATAAATATGCCGATGAAAGACGTACAACTATTGATATGTCAGCAATAGACTATATTGAAGATGAATCGTTAATTCCTGTTGAGGACATAATTATAGCGTTAACGAATAAAGGATATATAAAAAGAGTTCCAAACGATACTTTTAAGACACAAAATAGAGGTGGAGTAGGAATTAAGGGAATGACAACAAACGAAGAAGATTTCCCTGAGAAGCTTTTAGCTATGAAGACACACGATTATTTGTTGATGTTTAGTAATTTAGGTAAAGTTTATAGAATGAAAGGTTATGAAATTCCAGAATTTAGCAGACAATCAAAAGGACTGCCAATAGTTAATTTGATTCCTTTAGAGAAAGGTGAAAAAATAACATCTGTTGTAATGACATCAGCTGATAAAGAAGAAAATAAGTATTTGGTATTTGTAACTAAATTAGGTTTGATTAAAAGAACAGAAATGTCTGAATTTGAAAGTATTAGGAATAATGGTAAAAAAGCTATAATTCTTAAAGAAGATGATGAACTTATTTCTGTAAGGAAAACAAATGGTAATAGAGAAGTTGTAATTGGTGCAAGCAATGGAAAATTAGTTAGATTCAATGAGCAAGAAGTTAGAATAATGGGGCGTGGAAGTTCTGGAGTAAAAGGTATCGAATTAGGTAATGATGATAGAGTAGTTGGAGCAGAAATAGTAGAAGCTAATGAAGAATTACTAGTAGTTACTGAAAATGGCTATGGTAAAAAAACTCCTATAGATGAATATAGGTTAACACATAGAGGAAGCAAAGGTGTTAGAACAATTAATGTAACAGAAAAAAATGGTAATATAGTTGCTATAAAAAATGTTGCAGGAGACGAGGATTTAATAATTATAACTGATAGTGGTATGACTATAAGAATTTCAATTGATCAGATATCAACTTTGAGTCGAAATACTCAAGGTGTTAGATTAATTACATTGAAAAATGATCAAAAAGTTTCGACAATTGCTACTTTAGATAAAATAATAGAAGAAAGTGCTACTGAATAAAAAGTAGCCTTTTTATTTTTTCTCTAATTAGAACGTAAATATTGAAATTTGTTTCAAAATATAGTAATATTTTATTGATGCAATAAACACAGCGGAACCAGGTCAGGATTGGAAGATAGCAGCCTTAACGTAATAAGTGTTTATGTGCATCATTTTTTTATGGAGTTGAAATAATGAAAGATGATTCTTTTTATATGAACATTGCATATAACGAAGCCCGAAAGGCATACAAAAAAAATGAAATACCTGTTGGTGCTGTTGTTGTATCTTTAAAAGATGGTAGTATAATTTCAAAGGCTTATAATTTACGAGATAACAGTTGTGTTGTTACAAAGCATGCTGAAATTATTGCCATTGAAAAAGCAAATAGATTGAAAAAAAACTGGAGATTGTCTGATTGTGTACTATATACAACATTACGACCATGTGATATGAGCTTGTCAGTAATTAAAACTGCTAAAATAAAGAAAATAATTTATGCTGCTGATTCGTATAATGACATAACCGATTCAAATATTGAACTTATTCAAATTGATAGCAATCAATTAATAGATAAAAGTTCTACTATAATTCAAAAAAAATTTTTAGAAATACGATCTAGAAACTAATAAAAAAGTTTCACGTGAAACATAGTAAGATAGTAAAAAAATATTTCCCGGGAAATAAAATATAAAAAGAAATAAAAAATTTCACATGAAACATAGTAAGATAGTAAAAAAAATTTCCCGGGAAATAAAATATAAAAAGAAATAAAAAAAGTTTCACGTGAAACATGGTAAGATAGTAAAAAAATATTTCCCGGGAAATAAAAGTATAAAAAGAAATAAAAAGTTTCACGTGAAACATGGTAAGATAGTAAAAAAAATATTTCCCGGGAAATAAAATATAAAAAGAAATAAAAAAAAGTTTCACGTGAAACATGGTAAGATAGTAAAAAAATATTTCCCGGGAAATAAAAGTATAAAAAGAAATAAA
>CANQHY010000107.1 GCA_947623975.1 uncultured Bacilli bacterium | reverse complement strand
CAAGACTACGAGAAACCTCATACGTAAAATCGACATGACCAGGTGTGTCTATTAAATTTAGATTATACTCTTCGCCATTATAAACATATTTCAAAGATGCAGTGTTAAGTTTTATCGTAATACCACGTTCTCTTTCAATATCCATGGTATCCAAAATCTGAGCTTTTGCTTCTCTTTTACTAACAGCATTCGTTATTTCCAAAATTCTATCTGCAATAGTACTCTTACCATGATCAATATGGGCAATAATTGAAAAATTTCTAATATGCGACTTATCCATCTTAACACTTCCTTGCATTGATATTATATAATGAATAATTAAAATCTTCAACAAATAAAGAGAAACAGAGGCGCTAAATACTCCAAAATTAAAAGCTTGATTAATTTTTATAATCAAGCTTTTAACTTTATCTAACGCTTCAAAATTATACTAAATTATCAACTACTAAACACTAAGTAGCTCTTCTTCCTTTTCTTTTAATTTTTCTTCAATCTTTTTGTTATATTCATTTACTAAATCTTGAATTTCATTAGTTTTAGATTTCGTAATATCTTCTGGCAATTTTGCCTTTTCAATATCTTCAATTATCTCTCTTCTTATATTTCTTATAGCAACTTTTCCTTCTTCAGATATTGCCTTTGCTTGCTTCGTAAGTTCTACTCTTCGTTCCTCAGTAAGAGGTGGAATTACTATTCTTACAGTCTCACCATCATTATTTGGTGTAAAGCCCAAATTTGCTTCAAATATTGCCTTTTCAATGGCATGCAAACAACTTCTATCAAACGGTTTAATTAAAAGCTGTCTTGCTTCAGGAACGGAAATTGTAGCAAGTTGTTTTAACGGTGTATCAACACCATAATACGAAACGAAAATTCCATCTAAAACACTTGGATTTGCTCTTCCTGCCCTAACTGTCGTAAATCTCTTCTCAACATTTTCTAAAGCCTTTATCATTTTTTCTTCGGCTAATTTAATAAAATCATCATTCATTAATATCTCTCCTTAAATTAATTTTACTATATATTGCAAATTTGTAAATATTTTAAATCGTCTTTTTCTCTTCTTTTATTCTAAATTTTGGCATCAAAAGAAACTTTTCTATTGCACGGCACAAAATAAATACTTTATCTCCCTTAAATAAATCATGATAATAATCACTAACACTAATAAAGGCTTTTTTATTTGTTTTAAAACGTTTATACAATTTTCTTGTCAATTCAATTGGAACTATTTGATCTTTTGTTCCGTTTAAAATCATTACAGGTATATCTATTTTTTCTGGTGTATCCTGATAATCTTTAACCAACCTCATAAATTCTGGAACAGCAGATATTGGAAGCTTTTTTATTCTAGTAAAAAACTCATCAGCACTATATGTCTTTATAAGTTTAGGACTTTGCATAGCAGCATTTAAAAATCCGCCTTCCTCTTTCGATGCAAACGAAGAAAACGCTGGAGCAGCCAATATAAGTTTTTTTACCTCTTTATGTTCGCTTGCTAAGTGACAGGCTATTACACCACCCATGCTATGCCCCACTAAATAAATTTTTTTATAGCCATTATCTATTAAATAGTTTAACTGCCTTTCGGACTCTTTAATCCATTCTTCTTCAGTTGCCTTATCCCTCGATTTTACATCGTGTCCTGGTAAAGTAAATGTGTAAACGTCAAACTTTCGGTTTAATTCTAAATAATTTGCCAAAATTTCTTGATCATAGGTTCCACCTGCAAATCCATGAATAATTAAAATTGCCTTTCTACGTATCATATTACCTCCTAGTACCAATAGTCTCTAGCGCACTAACTTTTGTTTCAATTTTTAACTTTGAGTTTTCTAAGATATCCTCATCAATTTTTACTACATCTTTTTTTACTATCAATACAATTGTACTACCTCCATACAAGAAATAGCCTTTTTCTTCTCCCCTTTTTGCATTTTTTACGTTATGATTACAAATTTTACCAACCATTAAGGCTCCAATTTCCATATAAATAATTTTACCAAAATTGCTAGTTTTTAATACTTGATATTCTCTTTGATTCTCACTATATATCTTATGTCTTTTAAAGGCTATCGGTCCTACGCTATTAAATTTACCGTTTATTTTGTATTCTTTAACAATTTTTGCATCATCGATAAAATGATATCGATGATAATCATCTACTCCTAATCTAAAAGATAAAAAATAGCCATCTTTATACTCATTAGCAAGAGAAGAATTCCTAAGGATTTCCTCTAAAGTATATTTCTTATTCTTTACAACAAACTCATTTTCTAAATTAATATCATAGACTAAAAGACTGGAACTTGCTGGAGCAAGAAAATCCCTTTTGGAATTAGAAAAATGGAGTTTATCTTTTTTTAATTTGCGAGCAAAGAATTCATTAAATGACTGGTAGCAGGCCTTTTCATAAATAGACATATCTATATTATTATTTTTTATAAAAGGCTCTATATGCCTTCTTGACATTTTAGTATCCAAATATTTTCCTACCAAAACGGAAAAGAACCTTTTGCTAGCAAAAAACAAAATAAATCTTCCTAATAGATTATCATATAAAAATACGGCACCTTTAGGTGGCTTTGCCTCGTATTTTTCTTTAGTTTTTCTCTCAATTATAAAATCTTCCATAACTTTTCCCTAAATCAAGATAAACAAGACTATTGCTATCAATGCTAATATTGCCAATATTGGATAAGCAATACCTTTAAATTTAGGAACTTTTATATTTACAACAAATAAAAATGCTACTAAATATATAAGTACTATATATATGATGTGATATAAAGTTTGACCTGTTAATTTAGAAATTAAAAACAATAAAGGAAATATTATAGATGTAGATGTGACAGGAAGACCACTATAGAATGATACTGGTTTATCACTTTCTTTATTACCCACCAAAACATTGAAATGAGCAAGTCTTTGAATACCAGCCATGGCAAAGATAATGTATCCTAAAACGTGATACCAATCATTTAGTCCTAAAGAATAACCAAAGACAATAGGAAATATTACAAAATCTACAATATCAGCAAGAGAATCAAGCTGAATACCAAAGGCTATCTCATCTTTATCCCTTTTACACATTCTGGCAACTTTACCATCAAACAAATCACAAACCCCACTTATTAAAAGACATATCATGGCAAGTTTTGCTCGCGAAATAAAGGCGGCATACATTCCAATAATAGCAAAAGCTACTCCCAAATAAGTAATTATTAAAGACCTATTATACTTACCAATAAACATAAAACTACCTCACTTACTAACTATACAAACATTATAGCACACAATTTAAAATATCCTACAAAAATTGACAAAAATGTGACTTTTAAAACAAAATGTCCGCTTTTTTGAAATGATTTATAAAACAAAATGTCCTAATAAAAAATTAATTT
>CANQHY010000106.1 GCA_947623975.1 uncultured Bacilli bacterium | reverse complement strand
TATCAATTAACATTATATCAACTTAATAAACACATTATAATGTAAACATTTGTTTTTGGTCAATCAAATTAATTTTTTCCTCACATTTCAAAAAATTTTAAATAAAATGTTTATTCTATCCTAAATGCAAAAAAAGTAATAATAATTATTATCTATTGTAGCATCATGATGACTCAAATCTATTAGGACATGTAAGCCCTTAAATTACATAATAACTAATTACTTTTTTCTTTTTATTTATTCTATACTCATCTTTTTAATTTTTCCAAATAAATTTACAATATATAAAAAAGAAAAGAAAAACTTTTCTAACTTTTTTATAATTTTATATATTTAACACAAGTATAAATAACAAAACCAACTAATAATAAAGATAAAAACAAAGCTGGATAATATAAATGATTTATAAAAGCTGATTTTTTATTAGTGATGTTAGCTAAATCATCAAATATTAGATTATCATTAAAATTAGAATTTTCATGCGTAATTCCTCCGGCAGATGTTCTAAGTACTTTTCTACGTTGGTTTGTATTTTCTATACCAGAGTTTTGTGTTCTTTTAATTTGGTCTATGTAATCACAGTAGTAAGTGCATTTTTTTTCTAACAACACTTGGTTAAAATAATCTTGAAAATAGTTTTCACTAGAAACGACCTTAGCTATATCATCCATATTTTCTACAAACCAAGCGTCATTAGTATGCGAAAAATCGTAAAATCCAGTTGAAGCCGAAATGTAAGCACCTAAAAACAACTTAGCAAGACTTAAAACATTATTTTCTTTATCTTCTTCAATATTGTTAGGTAATTGCATCCTATCAAAACTAAATCCATTGTCACACAATATGTGGTTAGCATCTATTACCGGTACAACCATTTTGTTTTCATGTATTATTTTTAGTTTTCTTGATAGAATATAAAAAATACTAGAAATATCACAATCGTTATTATAGGTAAAATACTCTCTTAACGTTTCCATATTCTCACCTATTATAATTCTATCACAAATAATTAAAATTATAAAGATAAATCACTTTAATGCTACTATTGATGTGACACCGATTAGTATATGCAAAAAGCGATTGACCCAGTAAAATGTTAACTGAAAACATACATTTTATCGCTATAACTAGTATATCACAATCTCTAAGATATTTACCACATGATTTAAACACTAAATTTTATGCCGTTAAACTCTATAAACAAACTCATTTTCGTTAATCATGTTTGCAGAAGATACCATATCTCTAAATCTTCTTTAATGCGTTGTAACAAAAAGTTTGATGGTACTAAAGAATCTTTAATTGATAAATTTCATAAACCAAATACACCTCATCCTAATGCTCATACTGAACAAGAATTAAAATGAATTAAAGATTATACTAAAAGAAATCCTCACATTTCACTTTGTGAAATCTATGGTAAGTTAAGAGTTGAAAAAGGTTATTCTAGACATGCCTGTTCTTTATTTAGAGTAATGAGAAAATTGGGTTTCTACGTAAATCAGGAAAAGCATGAAAAGTATATCATTAAACATTATGACTACCTAAACACTTGGTACTAAATGGCAACTAGATGTTAAATTTGTTCCCACTGAATGTTATTCAGGTAGTGATGGTCAAAAGTTTTATCAATATACCATTATAGATGAAGCTTCTCGTGAAAGATTTATTTATCCTTACAAAGAGCTATCCTTTATTTTGGATATAAACCTCAAATTATTCAAACTGATAGTAGTGCTGAATTAAATAATTTTTTTTAAATCACTAAAATCAACGAGGTTAAAGTTCTAATTATACATGGAATTTATAAGAAATCTTTTGCAACAATTTTAGCAAATAATATTCTTATTCTCTATAAGTCTTGTACTTATACCAATTATAATACGCTGAGAGCGCTCCCTCAAGAGAAGAGTGAGTTGTGCTTCCATCATAGTAAGAAGAATTTATATAATAAATTGGAATACCGAAATATTCTGCTGCCCTAATTGAACTTTGAGGAACGCTATCAATACAGAGAATATAATCCGGTTTAACTCTTTCTCCAGTTGATTCATCAATTCGTGAAATGACAGTTTCATTATAACGCTCAGAATCTTGTATATGGCTTGCAAGGTGATTAAACCCCCAAAAAGGATTACTAGCATTATCTCCAACACTATGTTCTATGCTACTTCCAGAATCAACGCATTCAATTGATTTTATATCTTGTGGTGAAAAATTGTAAAAACCATAAATAACGGTATCCGCACTTCCTGTGTCTCCCCAAAGACGGAATCGGTTGTTACCATCTACAATAAGCGTTGCACATATATTAGGATTTCCTCCTTCAGTTTCAGTCCACATTTCAGGATTATTAACAATATTTGCTGCAATTTCTGCATGTTCTTCTCTAAGACCACTAATACAATGAACTAACATTGCAAAGGGGGCACCTCTCAATTCATAAAATTCAACTGTTCCAATTTCAATTCCATATAGATCTCCAATCTCATACAAATAATGACCAGTTGTAGCATCATTTATCATTGCATCATTTCTTTCATGCAAATTTTCAACAAAATCCCCTTTTAATATATCTTTCCCATCTGATAGGAAATTTTTAAACATCTCGATATAGGTATCTTTATTTGCATATACAATACGATTAATATCGATAATTTTTAATTCGTCTTCACTACTATCAGTTGCATTAACCATAAACGAAATCCAATCATAAATTTCTTTATATTTTTCTTTAAATTCAGTTGGTAATTGAAATTCGAGTATGTCTTTTAAGGCCTCTTTTATGTTGCTGATGCTTTCAAGATCACAATAACCAAAATATTTAGCAAAGAAAGTATAACTAGAAGGAAAATTTTCAACAAAACTTAAATTTACATTTTTAACTTTAGAAATTGTTTTAGATACCTCACCAGCCGTAATATATAATATATCTTTTATTAATTCATAATTTCCACAATTTGCTATTGAAACAATTTTATTGAAATAATCGCTGTCGGCTCCACCCGTGTAGTCTTCCTCATATATTTTACCCATATTATCCAAACCGATAGCTTCGATTAAATCTTTACTGAATATTTGAATATTTAAATTTTCTTTTTTTCCGGCAATATAACTGCTAATCAAATAATGACTTTCGGGTATATTTTCATACGTGTACCTAAATTCATCTAAAACATTACCTTCTATTAACTGCATCATTTTATCAATTTTTGCATTTGTATTAAACATTTCTAATAAAGGAATGTTATCGATAGTATAATTGGAATCAATCAAATTCCAAATTTCATTAGAGAAAAATTCTACAGGTAAATTTATCCAATCAAATCCTTCATATCCTTGTACGAATTTAAGTATATTTCCACTATATCCTTTATCTATTATTTCTACGTTATAGTTATAAACCCTTGTAAAAACATAATCTAAGAAGGTCATACTTTTTCCGTCAACATCTACTGTTTGATTAAGTATTGTCCCATACC
>CANQHY010000105.1 GCA_947623975.1 uncultured Bacilli bacterium | reverse complement strand
GATGTTTAGCACCTTTTGCTATTCTAGTTATCTTAGTAGTTCTATTGCTAATCTTATTTGCTGGATTAGGTGATTCTGAACTAACATATAAATATCCATTGATAACTACAGTATCTCCTATTTTAAATTTTAAACTAGGTGCTGGAGTTGGAGTTACTGGTTTAGGAGCTACATAGTGAACATCTCCAATTGCTGGATTAATAATACATCCTCTAAACTTATAAGCACTTCCCTGTCCCCATCTTCCATTATTGTTATTTCTTAGTGTATTCCAGAAAGCACTTGAACCATAACCTGACTCTGATGTATAAATTAGATTAGCATTATCTATTCTTTCTACTACAGCAACGTGACCTGCTCCATCAGAGCCATCTAAGGTCTTCCCTTTTTGCCAAACCATAATTCCACCTAAAGTTGGATAGTTTACTACCTTTAAGCCTAAACTTTTAGCTCTTTCAATAAATTTTTCTGCATTACAATTTAAAGAAGGATACTTCATGCTTCCGATTATTTCATTAAATCTTCCACATCCGTATCCAACACAATTAGCGAGTACATTACAACTATCAGTAGGATATCCTTGAATACATTCTGAATATCCACCTTTAGACTTTGTTATATAAAATTTATTGCCTGCATTAGGCTTGCTCGTTCTTACATTCATTTTCAATCTCACCATCCTCGATTAAATCTTTTAAATCATCTTCATTAAATGTTGTTTGAATATCTTCCATAATTCTCATTCCTCCTCTTTCTTAGTTTTTAAAGCATCATAAGCACCACCTACGCCAAGAGATAATGCTAATGAAATAATTATTGCTGTTGCTACATCGTTAAATAATCCAAAGTATACAGCTACAAAAGCAGCGATTAATCCAATTACAATATTTTGAATCGGAATGAATCTTGCTGGAACTACTCTATCTTTAAATATAGTTCCTAGAATAGCCGTAACTAAAGCTGTAACAACAGAGAATATTAATTCAAATGTTATTTCCATTTCTATCACCTACCTTTCATACTAAAAGCCTATATTGTTCGTTAATATAGGCTATTTCATTATCTACAAAATGATTTTTAACATTTAATCTTTCAACCAATACTTTATATCTATCAATTATTGCAAATATTGCCTGAAATTCATCTCTAGTTTTTACAACTTTGTTGTGTAAATCTCCTGCAAAATCACAAATTTGATAGCGATATTGATTTCTATTGTCATCGTATAATCCTTTTAGTTTTTCATTTAATTTAGAATCTAAAGTATCATCGATTGTTTTTTTTATTGTAGCTTTTGTTTTAGCAACAGTAGTAATCATAGTACATAGTACAATTATTAAATTTATAATTACTACTGCTACATTTGAAATATCTGTTATTTTTTCCATATATCTTTTCCTTTCTATTTTTTTTTAATCTATATAAAAATAAGGTCTTACATCGTAAGATACACTAGCTAAATATGTACTAGCTCGACCACCACTTCCTATAACGCAAAATCTATCATTTGAAGCAATTGATTTAAGCCAACAATAGTTTTTTGTTGTCATAATAAATTCAGGTGCTAGTCTAAATAAAGGAAATTGAACATTATCTGCATCAACATCAGCTCCTGATGAAGAATAAACGATTGTTCCAAAAACTTGAACTTCATTCATCAAATCTGTGCTTCTTGTAACAGCCTCAATTGTATTAGAGCATCCTGTAGCAGTACCAAATCGGTTATATCCTGTTTTATTAATAGAATTAGTAACTCGAACATGAAATTGTAAAATATGATTTGAAAACACAGGAGTAATATTATTAGTTAAAATATCAGGTATTGTAGTATTATACATGTAACTAGATTTATAACCACCTTCGGTAGTGCTATCATCATTCATTTTTGAAGTTGTTAATGATTCATCTGGTACAATCACTGCATGGTGCTTAGTTAATGCTGGTTCTCCTTTATTTAAATAAATATCAAATCCAGCAATTCTCCATGTTATTCCATTTTTAACGATGTAATCCCCAACAAATAAGTCTGTAAACTTACCTGATGAAATCCTTTCCCAAAGTGAATCATCATCAAAGTAATTTGTTATATCCTTACCTCTGAAAATACCATTATGTGCTCCAGCTGTATTAGAGCATATCGCTCTTGTATTTTTAAGTGCTGTATTTAAATTCTCTGCACTTAAGGGTGTCGTTTCATCTGGTTTATTTTTAAATAAGAAATCATTATTAAATTCTTCCATATTTTCGCGAATTAACGCATTTTGAAAATTTGTCTAAAGCTGATGTGGACTATATTCTTTATCATCTTCACCTTCGTAAAGCATAAAACCTATTTTTAAATTTGTTATATTTGTTCCTGCTGATATATCGAAATGTATTGCAGTAAATTTTTGATGATCGTCATCGTATGTAAATGTATATTTTAAAGTACCTGTTGAATTTAAGTTTCCAATTGTTTTCGTTTTTGAAAAAATACCATATACTACTTTATAAGAGCCACCTGAAATAGTTCCTCCATTGCAAAAAATTTTTAATGTGTATTTTTTCCCAGCCTCTAAAGTAACATTGTTAAATGTAACAGAACTATTTCCAGCGTTTGTAAAATTTTTAGTCCATGTAACAATACCATCATCATCAATTGTTGCTCCTGACAATGCTGTTGGTTTAATCATATTTATAGATTTAATACTCTTAACTAGTAAATCAACTTTTCCAGTTATTATATCGTTGATATATTGTTTTAGCCAACTAGTATTTTCTAAAGCCACATTAAGATTCTCTGCCGACTTTGGCGTGCTTTCATCTGGTTTATTCTTGAATCTAAACTCATCATTAAAAGACAAATTTTCATTTCTTTCTTCCATATTTATTTTTCATTTAATTATTTTAATTGGTGTTATATGCTTTGAAAGGGCGAATACTCAGTTTGAACATCATATTCTAATTGTAAATTCTTAAAATCAATTGAAATTACATCATTGGTTGCGACTGGAGTTAAATAAAGTCTTAATAGATATCCTTCGACACTTAATCCATTGTTAATGCTTATTTTGTAAGAGCCTTCTTTATCTTTAGTAATTAAATCAATTCTTCCAACATTAGGACTTCCTGATTTTGTTAAATAAACAAATGATGTATGATTATCTCCACCTTGTTTATATAAAGCGTTAAATGATAGTACAAGAGTTCTATTTAATTCATATTTTATTGGAATGTCTAAAAAGCAAGTACCATTTGTTCGATTAGTTGTTAATGTTAATGTATTCCCATTTATTGATTTAGTAGTACCAGCACCAGATGCTCCAGAATCATTTATGTTTACTAGATTTTTACCCTCAATATGTCCAACTCTTATACTCTGAAATGGATATTTACCAGTTGATAAATCAATCAGATATTGTTTTAACAATCTAATATTCTTTAATGCTATATTTAAATTCTCTGCTGACTTTGGTGTAGTTTCATCTGGTTTATTTTTAAACTCGAAGTTATCATCAAACTCATTCATGTAGTCAGGCATATATAACACCTACTTTGTTAATAATTAAACTACTAACCTCCTGTTCATAGAGATTAGTAAAAGAGAAGAAAGCGTTAAATAATCGCTCCCTCCTCTCTTTGTAATTTTGTAATATAGGCGTAAGCCTCGTTCGTTCGTTCGTTCGTTCGTTCGTTCGTTCGTTCGTTCGTTCGTTCGTTCGTTCGTTCGTTCGTTCGTTCGTT
>CANQHY010000104.1 GCA_947623975.1 uncultured Bacilli bacterium | reverse complement strand
AATCATTTTTACTGATCCATCATTTAATATTTCTGTTATTCTCCACATATAACCTGAATACCAAACATAATTAAAATCAAGACATTTATTAGTTCCTACTAAATATTTGTGATAAGGTGGTATAGTATCTTTATATCCTTCCTCAGTACATTGGTTATCAGTTACAACAGGCTGAAACTCTCCGTTCCCAAAAGTGCAAGTTTTATCATTAGCAAGTTCCGTCACATAATCGCCTAATTTATTTACAGGTACTACTACTTTAACTTCTTTTGAATACGGCTTTGTTGCTTTTACTAAAAAAGTAATGCTTCCACCTGTTTGTGTCAAATTTTGCTTTAACGTTAAATTTAAATTTTCTGTTTTTCCTTTTTCCGAAGCTTTAATCGTTCCTTTTATTGGTTCCAAAGTAAAGATGTTATTATCTTCTAATGTAATTGTATATTCAGTATCAAATTTATTAATTTGATCTCCAAGGTAGTTTTTTATATTCAACTTTACGACTTGATTTGGCTGTGCCTTAATTCTTTCGCTAGTTACGTCTTCTACTTCAAAATAAAACGGAAGTGATGAAAATGTTGTTTCAAAATGTCTCGTTAAGACATACTTGGAATATGTTCTTCCAAAAGATATTGCAAAAGCAATGGTCATAATTGTTATTGTTATTATAATAATTATATTTTTCTTTTTCATTCTAAACCTCCATTCTATTTTTTTGTTTCTTTTTTCTTTGGCTCTATTGAACTAATTATTAAAGTGGTAAGAAATATTGCAAATAATATAATTAATCCAACTGGTTTTTGAAAAAATAGAATTATTTTACCTATAAAAGGAATTTTAAAACAGTACTTTCCTTCAATATTTTCTTTATCCAATAATTCTGAATCAGTATCAGAATTGGCATCACCTTTTGTAATGTAATATTCCTTACCATTTTCTTTGTATATTTCAAATACTCTGTGTGTAATTACAGAATTTTTTTCTCGAAATGATATAATATCGTTTTCTTTTATTTCTTTTGTTTCTTTAGTAATAATAATGTCACCTACATTTAATGTCGGTTCCATACTTCCCGTTAATTCAATAAAATTTTTATATCCCAAGAGATTAGGTGTTTTATCTTTCCAAATAAGCTTTTGAGATATCATAAATACACTATAAAAAGCAATAATAGTTAAAGTTATCCAAAATAATATTTTTAATATCCTTTTTACTATCTTCATGTTATGCACCTTCGACTACCTGAACCGCTATTAAATCAATAGTAATTTTTATATCTTCATTAGCGTATTTAAAATCATTATCTTGTTCGTCCCATTCAATCTTTATATGATATTTTGTTAACATTTCACTTGTATATGGAAGTTCATATTTTTCAGTTTCATCTTCATTTAAAATTATCTCTGTTCCATTGCCACTCGTTAAGGTAACTTTTACTGGTATTATGGAATCTACTTTTATTTTTAAATAATATTTCATTAGAACTTCGTTTTGTTTTGTATCATCGTAGTTTTTTACATAGAAATCTGCTTCATCAGTGTACCCAGGAATCATATCATCAGGTCTATAATTAAACGTTGGATTATCCAAACTAATAATAGGAATTGCAATTATATCTTCGGCTTGTCCCTGAAATTGTCCCATATATCTACTAGAGCTAAAATCAAAAGTAAATAAGAATAGAATGCTTATGCTATATAATAGTAAAATATAAGTTTGTTTTTTAAATTTATATCTTTCCTTCATTATTACCTCTTTACTTTTTATTTATCTTTAGTTTTATAATCACTAGATTATTATTTGTTTTGTTAATTTTTCTGTAATAAAGTTCCATACTTTATTACATATCTTGATATACCATTCTATAACATTATAACATAATCCGACATTTATTAATACCTATTTTAGTATCTTTATGTTAAAAACTAATGAAATTTGTATAAAAAAATTAAAAATGTAAACAATTAGGTAACATTAATACCACTTTTTTTAAAAAGCTTAATAAAAAAATAGTTTTATGTTAGTTTATAAAAGTCAAAAATTCAGTATTAAAATTTATAAAGAAAGGAGGAAAATATGCCTAAAAAGGGAGAAAATATTACTAAAAGAAAAGACGGAAGATACGAAGCTCGATTTGTAAAAGAAAGAGATGAGTTTGGAAGAATAAAGAAATATGGATTCGTATATGCTAAAAGTTATTCAGAAGTAAAGAGAAAACGAGATGAAAAAATTAAAAATTATGAAAAAGATAAGCGAATAAAAAAACTATATGAAAATAAAACAATAGCTTATTCCATTGATAAATGGCTAGAACATAAAATATCTCTCAAAGATTCAAGTTATACTAATTATTACTCAATCATATATTCCAAAATAATTCCATTTTTTAAAAACAAAAATTTAAAAGAGTTAGATGAAAATATTATTTTAGGTTTCATTAAATATCTACAACAAAAAAATTTAAGTAATAAGCGAATAAAAGATATTTTGTTAGTATTGAAACAATTTTTAAAAGACAAAAATATAAATATAAAAATTGATCTACCAAAAGTTTCTACTAAAAAGATAGAAACCTTAAATTTAGATGAAATATCTATCATTGAAAAATATGCCAAAGAAACTGATGATGTAAAAGTATTTGCTATTTTACTTGTTTTATTTTCAGGACTTCGTATTGGGGAACTTTGTGCTTTAAAATGGCAAGATATTGATTTAGATAATAAAATATTACATATTAACAAAACATTAATTAGAGTAAAAAACAAAGATCCTAATATTGAAGCCAAAACAAAAATTATTTTAGATACACCTAAAACCATACATTCTATTCGAGATATTCCCATAAATGAATCCATTTTACCATATCTAAAAAAATTTAAAAAAGATGATAAATGCTTTTTTTTAACAGGTAATAATTCTTTTATTTCAACTAAAAAATATTATTTTTTTTATTTAAACGTTTTAAAATCATTATCCATTCAGAAATATAAATTTCATATTCTAAGGCATACTTTTGCAACTCGTTCTTTACTTTGTGGAATTGATGTTAAGACTTTAAGTGAAATACTTGGACATTCTAGCGTTAAAATTACTCTTGATTTATATGTGCATGTTAAAGAAAGTGAAAAATTAATCCAAATAAATAAGTTAACATTAACAGCATAAAAGAAGTCATTTATAAAAGTCAAATTTTAGAATTTTGGCTTTTTTATTTTGCTCATAATAAAAAACAGAATAAAGTATGGAACTTTATTCCTTTTAGATTTGTTTATGGTATTACTAATTTACTAGATACTACTGATAATTTTTTTTACTATCTAAATAACTGATACATTCAAGAGTTGCTGAATATCTAATAATAATCCCCAACAGAGCTTCGTGTGGTTGCTCCTTTTTTTATTATTTAAAGAAAATAATTTTTTATACAAAATATATTTAAGGTAAGCCGAAATTTCTTCCATTACGGCATCGAAGATTTCTTTTTATTATTATATAGTTGTTATTCATCAACAAGAGTTAATAAAATATTGTTAACATTGAGATTAGAATTGATTTTTCTTCTAATTCTACTCAACATAGTAAAAATGACTATGTATGCAAAAAAAGAACTGATATTTCTATCAATTCTATGTGTATTTAAAGGTTTAAAACCTTAATATTCATTGGCAGGGGATGAGAGAATCGAACTCCCAACAGTGGTTTTGGAGACCATTATTATACCATTTAACTAATCCCCTAT
>CANQHY010000103.1 GCA_947623975.1 uncultured Bacilli bacterium | reverse complement strand
GGGATCGGACCCTCGACCTTCCGGGTATGAACCGGATGCTCTAGCCAGCTGAGCTACCTCGCCATAAACATCAACAAATTAATACTAGCACATTTAAAATGTTTTGACAATACCATTTTTTATAATTTTGTGTAAATATCAGTTGCTTTTAGCTATATTAGTTAATTCTTCTTCCATCTTTCTAATTGCTTTTTTTACTAATTCGAGATCATCTTGATTATTCTTTTCTTTATTTTTCTTTGAATTAACTGTTGATGATTGTGAAGAATATGTTTGCATGGTTAATCCCACTAATTGTAACCAGTTACCAACGCTTCCTTGTTCTTCTAATGATAACTCTTTAGTTAAAAAAATGCCAATTAAAAATGCTGAAAATGTAAAGCTGTATGGTTCTACACTAGTTAGCAATTCTTTCATTTAACCACCTTATTATAATATATGCAAAATAAAAATGTTAACTAGTGTTATTATCCTTTAAATATTTGATAAATCTTAGCGAATAGTCTCTGTGATAGGGGAGCACTATAAACAAATTTATTATTATTACTTTTAATAGCCTTTATAATTTTTCTTCTAATACTATCTAAATTATCTTTTCCCATTACATCAAACATCAAATATTCTTTTAATCTTATTTTTTTCTCTTTATTTTTAAAATATTTGGATTCTTCCAAATCTTTGTTATCTAGCATTACCTCATTGAATCCCGTTTTATATATTCCTGGTTCAATAACCTTTATTTTAATATTTACACCGAGAAGTTTTAGCTCTTTTTTTAGAACTTTAGCAAGCATTATTAAACTGCTTTTTGTAGAGCAATAGCTTCCCAAAAACTCTATTGGAATTATTCCGGCAATAGATGACATTATAATTATTTTCCCTTTTTTCTTTTCAATCATTTTTTTAAGAACTAACTTAATAATTTCAATATTTGCAAATACATTTACCTCATAATTTTCTTTTAATTTAGAAATCGGTATTTCGATTAGTGAACCACCAAAACCAACAGCAGCGTTAGAAACTAAAATATCAATATCGATATCTTCTAATTTCTTTCTATCTTCACTACTAGTAACGTCCAATTTAAAACAGGAAACGTTTTTAAAACCTTTGTACCTCCCTTTTATTATTTTCTCTTCTTTTTTAGTATGCACTGTTATATAGATAAAATAATTATCTTTTGCTAATTTTTCAATTACGCTTTGAGCAATTCCGCTCCTAGCACCTGTAAATAGTATCTTTTCCATAATAATTATTATCTCTAATTTACAAAATAAAATACTAAAAATAATATTGTTGTGTAAACACAAAATAATTTTAAGTAAAAGAATGACTATTTTCGTAAAATTATAATATAATTAACTATTTTTAATTAATTGTAGCATTTAATTATGCTAATATATTATTGTGACTGTTAATAATGAGGTTAATTTGGTATTAATAGGAATAAGAATAAAGGGATAGTGATTATAGTGAGTAGAGTTGTCCGTAAAGTGAAATTAAAAAAGCCATTTAAAGTAACATTATTGGCAGTAGTGTTCATTTCGTTTGGTATTTTTTTAATGATATTTTTCTCTAGTTCTGAAGAATTAGATAACAAAAGTGAAATCATTCAGGAAGAGGAAGAAAAAGAGGTTATAAAAGTATGGAATTTTAACGACGATATCTTTACAAATGAGAATAACACGTTGCTTGATAAAATACGATATATTGCCTCAATCGATTCGAGATTTCAAAAAATTGTCGATGATTTTGCGTCTTATCCAGAAGAAATTTTACAAATGTTAATTAAAAATCCTGATATGGCAAATTTCGTTTTAAATTATAAAGAAAAGGCTGGTACAATATCTTCTTCTGATGTTGGTTATGTTGTAAAAGGTATTCCACCTAGATTATTTCAGTATGATGAAAGATGGGGGTATGCTACATATGGTAGCGGACCAATTGCAGCTACAGGATGTGGACCAACGGCACTGAGTATGGTAGTTACTGGTCTTACAGGAAATAACACTTATACGCCTTATGTTATAGGTAAGTTTGCTGAAGAAGAAGGCTATTATACAAACGTAGGTACTAGTTGGAATCTTATGACCGAGGGAGTAGAAAATTTTGGCGTTACTGGAAAAGAGTTAGCTCTTAATAAAACAATTATTTTTAGGGAACTTGCAGCTGGGCACCCTGTAATTTGCAGCATGAAGCCTGGAGATTTTACTGCAATAGGGCACTTTATTGTACTAGTGAAAACGGAAAATGGCAAAATAAAATTAAATGATCCAAACAGTAGAGAGCGATCAAATATGCTTTGGGATTATGAAACGTTAGAAGGCCAAATAAAAAATTTATGGGCCTTCGAGTTAAAAAATTAATGTAGGAGGATTAATATGGCACGAAAAAGAATTACGCAAATATTTCCATTTTTAACGCCAATTAGAATATGGCAAAGGAATATATTTTATAGAATAGGAATGTTTTTTGACGAAAATACTTATGCTAAAAGGTTTGCTAGTAAGCTACCTAATGAAATTTGTAATACTAAAACCGTAATGGTTAATGAAAATAGTGGGTATCCAATAATATATCAGCAAAATAAAGTTGACAATCTAAAGATTGCTAGTAAGACTATGAATTTAATTGTTATAAGACCAAATGAAACTTTTTCTTTTAGTTATCTTTTAAAAAATAGTAAAAAATATGGAAAATTTAAAGATGGATTGGTTTTGGAAAATGGTAAAATAGTACCTAAATATAGTGGTGGTATTTGTCATCTTAGTAACATGTTACATTATTTATTTTTGATGAGTCCACTTACGGTTACAGAAAGGCATGGCCACAAGGTTAAATCTCTTCCTAACCCTGATAAAGACACCTTGGAAGGAACGGATGCGACAATAAGTTATGGTTGGCTAGATTTAAGAGCTAAAAATAATACTCAAAATACCTATCAAATTGCTATTTCCTTTGATGATAAATATATGTATGGACAAATACTTTCAGATAAGAAGAGTAATGTCGAATATTATATTGTTAATGAAGATTTTAAGTATCTTAGAAAAGATGGTAAAATATATGAGAGCGTTTCAGTTGTTAGAATAGAAAAAAATAAGAAAACTAAAAAAATTGTAAAAAAAGAAAAACTTTATGACGAAATTGTCGAAGTAACTTATGAAATACCTAAAGATTCTGTTATTGAGGAGATGTAGTATTATGGATAAAATCAAAGTTGCAGTAATGTTTGGCGGTTGTTCTAGTGAGTATGATGTATCACTGCAATCAGCATCTTCAGTAATTAAAAGTATTAATAAAGATAAATACGATTTAATTTTAATTGGAATAACTAAAGAAGGAGAGTTCTATTTATATAACGGTGATATAGACAAAATCGAAAAAGACGAATGGTGTGATAGTAATTGGTGCTTAAGAGTTACTATATCTACTAATAGAAGCGATCATGGCATCATCGTCTTAGATAAAGAAAGAAAAATTATACCTATCGATATAGCCTTTCCTGTATTGCATGGTCAAAATGGTGAAGATGGTCGTCTTCAAGGATTATTAGAGCTTGCTGATATTAAATATGTAGGGTGTGACATGGCTTCTTCGATGATTGCAATGGATAAACATCTTGCTCATACTTTAGTTGGCCTTGCTGGAATAAAGACGCCTAAATCTTTCCTTTTCAATAAATACAATAGTAGAGAGGAAATATTAGAAAGTATTAAAGTTATTGATTTTCCGGTT
>CANQHY010000102.1 GCA_947623975.1 uncultured Bacilli bacterium | reverse complement strand
GTTGAACTATCTATAACCCCTAAGATAATATCAACGACTTCTGGAATTAAGAAAAATATAATACCAAAAATAATTCGTTTAAGTAAATTTCGATTAGCCTTTTTAAAAGTATCTTGATCTTGTGCTGCTATTGCTTTGGCATAATCAATCAAAGAAAAAGCAAAGATCATAACAATAGCAGCTAATTTCATATAATCAAAAACTTGTTGAAGCAAAGCTCCGATAGTTCCTTCAGCGTAGTTATTACCTACTTTAGTTCCTAAAATACCTTCGCAAGTACTGAAATCCTCACCTGAATTATTATTATCATTATTATCTTCAGTTCCCCCAATTGAATTTGGATTATCTTGCATCGTTGACTGTTGATAAGTGACTGAAAACATATAATTATAATCAGGATATTCATTTACTTTACTATTAATAAATTCTTTTAAATTATCATCACCTAAAAATACTTGAACATCATCCGATGCTACTCCATATCCAGGTCCGTCATTCACTATTATTATTAAATTTTTAGGACAATCAGTCTGACTTAAAGAATTTTGAGGAAGAGAAACATCATTTATTTCCTTTTCTTTTCCCCCGGTGCGAATTTTTAAAATACCTTTAATATTATCAGCTGCTGCATTAGCATCCGAGCTATATTTGTCTAAGTCATCTGTAACTATAGTCCCATCAGATTTAGCATCGGGCAATTTAAGATTGTCAAATTGAATATTCGTCAATGATTTTTGAGCATCAATAATTGTAACTTTAGCCATATCAAAGCCACTTGATTTACCATCACTTTTCGCATTATATATACAATATAAAGCTTCAGCTTTAATTTCAGGCACAAAGATAAAACTTAAAAATATAAATAACATAATGAAAATTGTTTTTTTCATTAATATCACCAATCTTACCATAAAATTATATCATAAATTTAGTTAATTGTTATAAAAAGATCAAAAAATATATATTTATTAGACAAAAAAATTACAAGTTTTTTACTTGTAATTAATCATTACATCCATTTTGACATTCTGCAGAGCCTGGGCTACTTACACATTTTGTACACTGACACCAATCCATCTCTGTTTTCGATATCTCTAAAGCCCAATTAATTACCATTACAATTATTGATGGTAATATAAAGATAATTATAGCTGCTGCTGCTCTAATACCAAGTTTTTTACCAGCATTTTTAATTTCTTTATCATCTTGAGCGACAACTGCTTTACCAAAGTCTAAACTACCAAAAATAATTAATAAAATAGGAATAGCAATTTTAAAAATCGTCAATATCCAACCAACCACTGACCAGATGGTAGTAGTTTCTGCACAAAAGTTTTCAAAATCCATTAAAAACATTAATCCACTCATGTAAAATACCTCTTTCTTTTAACACTTAAATTCTATCTTTTTTTAACTATACTGTCAAGACTTATTTTTAAATATTCCAAGGATTTTAGTCCTTTCTCCTCCTAAATCATTGCCTTTTTGACGTCTAAAACCTAGATGTGTCAACAAATCGTCAAGAACACGATGCTTTTCTTTTTTATCATCAAGTGGGGGAATATTGTAAAATATTTGACTTTTTGATTCATATTCAAAATCCATAACATCTTTATTATCAAGTAAACTTTTATTTAAAACTATTTTTTTCCCTTTTAAAGTATCAAAGATTCTTCGATCTTTTCTAATCATTTTATTTAATTTAATAGTACTTGGTTCTAATAAATATAAAACATCACTGCAAGAACTCTCTTCCCCACTATTATTTAAATCAACTAAAATAATATCATATGTATTAGCACCTCTAATAGTTCCTTCAAACTTATTAGCAGGTATACTTATTAAATCTTTATCATTAAATAAAATAAAATCATTTTTATCTATTTCAATAGCTAAAACATTATAATTAGATTGTAATTGTTTTTTTAACATATAAATTAAAGTTGTAGCTCCTGCATGATCAGTAACATTCTTTATTCCAATAATAGTAGTAAATGCCGTTGTTATATCATTATCACTTTCAAATTTGGCACTTTCGTGTTTTTTGGATATCTCATTTGCAATCATACCAATTTGTTGAAATTGGGCAACATCTTTATAAGTATTAGGATTATCTATTAAAAATGGAATATTATCTATATTTCTTGTAAAATTATAAATACCCATAGAAATTAACTGAGATAAATACTCTTTAGATCCCGTAACATCACTATCATCTAAAACTAATATTACCTTACTCATATCAATTCCCATAGCTAATCTTTGAATAGTTGTTGCAGTTTGATATCCTTTAATAGCTGTTACATCTAAAATCATTTTATTAAAAAAGAAATTCGCAAACATCTCTACAATCTCTTCTGGAGTAAATTCTCCATTAACACTTTTAATAACATCAATTTGTAAAGTATTTAATTGACTCTGATATTTATTAGAAACTATAACATTCATACTTTCAACTCCTTACAAATTCAAACCTTCAAGTCCAGATATACTTACTGGTTTAATTTTATTTGTTTGTCCTTTTACACTAAATTTACTAAAAGCATTGATAATAGGAATATCAAAATTAAAGAATAACTCAACATCAAAATATCCCATTGGCATATCATAATCATCAGTACCTAAGTAATTAAAATTAATGCAATAATAATATTCACTATTTTTATCTACTTTTCGTAATTGACTATTTATATCAAATGAATCATTTCTATTAACTTCATATTTTAAACCATAGCAAGTATCTTCAGAAGCACAAGAACAAGTATTATGATTAGCATATCCTACATTTTTTAAATAGGTATTAATTAACCAAATAGAATTAGGCTTTGAATCTTCTACCGAAGAATCATAGTCGCCAGTTACTATTCCTTCATACTTTTCGATAATAGCAACTACTTCATTTTTCGTTTTAAAAGTTGTAGCATAACTAATCATAACGGCTAAAAAGCCAACAAATATAACCATAAAAGTAATTACTAGGCCAAATAGCCAAGCTCCACCATAAGACTCTCTCATTTAACAATCACCTCTATGATATTTCATTGTCTTCCTTGATAATATTTAGTCTAAACTCGGGATCATCTTTAGCAGAATATAAGTGTACAGAATCTGCTTTTACATTAAATTGAACAGCATTTACCAAAGGAACATCTACTGTATAAAAAACTTTAATACGATAATAATAAATTTCTGGCACACCAACACTACCTTGAGATGCTAATATCTTCTTTATACAATAGTTACCTTTTCCATTTGTAGAAGCTATTAAACTATCATTATTTGTCATATTAAAAGCTTGCCAGCCTTCATCTGAATTACAATCACCTTGACTACGATAATGAGCTTCTGTCAAAACTCTATTAACATTTTTGGGATAAAATCCTTCATCATTTTGAATTTGAGTTAAGACAGAATTAGTTACTTTTTCAGCTGATGTATAATTTATACTAAAACAAATATATCCTGCAAATATAAAGATTAATATAATAACAATCATCCACAAATAGGCTCCACCTGTCGCTTCTCTCATCTAATCACCTTAACCTTTATATTTGCATAATACATCTTTTGTTGAACCATCATCTTCCACTTTACATTGTACATAACCATCATCAGTTAAGCTATCTTTATCACATACAGCTTTTTGACAATCAGTATTTTGACTTTGACCAATTTTAGGCCATATTTGGAAATAGAAAAAAGAAGCTAAGGCTGCTACCAGTATAGCTACTATAACTGTCATATCAAGTTCACCTGTTGCTTCTTTCATTCTTTACTCTCCTTTTTAATTCTAATTATATTTTATTAAGGGCAAACATAGCAG
>CANQHY010000101.1 GCA_947623975.1 uncultured Bacilli bacterium | reverse complement strand
TGTTTTTGTTTTACAGTGACTTTAATAGATAAACGTTGTATAACAAATATGAATTTGGTTTTAAAAATAAATGTAAGGTTATATAAAATATAGTATTAATTTTAACTTTATGTGGTACATTTAAAAATTGACGAGATTCTAAAGCCAATTAATAACTTTTAATTATTTAAGATAATTGTATGAATACGTAATTTATTACTGATTGGTAGTTTAAAAAGTTAATAATTTAATCATCAAAATATGAAATCTTAGGTAAATTATTAAAAAAACATTAATTATATTACAAAGATTGATAATTTAATTGATTAAAAGCATAGTTATACCAAGTTAAAGTTAGGACTATTTTAATAAAATATAGAAAAGAAATGGAGATTTATAAGTATGAAAATAGTAGGAATTATTCCAGCTAGATATAAGTCTAGTCGATTTGAAGGAAAGCCGTTAGCAGATATTTGTGGGAAACCAATGATTTGGTATGTTTGTAATCAAGTAAAAAGGTAAAGAAAATAGACGAAATTTATGTAGCAACAGATGACAAAAGAATTGAGCGTGTTTGTAAAGATTTTGGAATGACAAGTGATAAGCATAAAACACCAACTGACAGGATACAGGAGGTTTTTGATAAAATAAAGGCAGATAGATCCTAAGACAATCGAAGCAGTTATCCCAACTAAACCTGTTAAGGATATTTTTGTAGCAAATCTTATTACAACAATAGAAGATCTTGTTGAAGTAGTCGATTTTACAAATTTAAAAGTTGTAACAAATGAAAAAATTGAAGGCATTGATTTATTGCGATATATAGAAAATAGAATAAATGTAAAATTTATTGATGTAGATTGTCATACACTATCTGTCGATACTCCTAAAGACTTAGATCGCGTTATTGAAATTATAAAAAAACAATAGAGTTATAAATATATTTTGAAAAAATTAATTTCTTGAATAACCTTGTTTAGATTGATATAATAATTTCATAAATAAATTAGAGTAAAGGAGATTTTTATGTGTACAGCAGTAACTTATAAAACAAAAGATCATTATTTTGGAAGAAATTTAGATTTAGAATATTCTTATCATGAAACCGTAACTATAACTCCAAGAAATTTTAAATTTGCTTTCAGAAAAGGAGATGTTTTAGATAGTCATTATGCCATGATAGGTATGGCTTATGTAAATGATAATTATCCATTATATTATGATGCTACTAACGAAAAAGGATTAAGTATGGCAGGGCTTAATTTTCCTAATAATGCATATTATAACGAAATAGTTGATGGAAAAAATAATATAGCACCTTTTGAGTTTATACCTTGGGTATTATGTCAATGCAAAGATATAAAAGAGGTAAGAGAATTACTTAAAAATATGAATCTTGCTAATATAAACTTTAGTGATAATCTTAAAGCTTCGCCCCTTCATTGGATTATTTCTGATAGGGATAGTTCCATCGTGGTTGAATCAGTTAAAGAGGGATTAAAGATTTATGATAATCCATTAGGAATTTTAACAAATAATCCACCATTTGATTATCAACTTTTTAATCTAAATAATTATATGAGTATAAGTACTAAAGAGCCAGTTAATAATTTTTCGGCTGATTTAAATTTTGATAAGTATAGTCGTGGAATGGGAGGACTTGGACTTCCTGGCGATTTATCATCAATGTCAAGATTTGTAAAAGCAACATTTACTAAAATGAACTCTTTATCTGGTGATAGTGAAGAAGAAAGCATTAGTCAATTCTTTCATATTCTTTACTCTGTTTATCAACAAAGAGGTTGCGTCGATATGAAAGACGGTAAGTTTGAAATTACAATTTATTCTTCATGTTGTAATACTGACAAAGGAATATATTATTATACAACTTACGAAAATAGCCGAATTACTTCAGTCGATATGCATAAAGAAGATTTAGATAGTTCTTTGTTAATAAGTTATAATCTTCTAAAAGAACAAGATATAAAAAGACAAAATTAGAGGTGGATGTATGAGATTAATTTCGATAACTTTTACAGCAATTTTTATAATTAGTTTTATCTTTTACTTATATTTTAGTAGCAAAAGAAAAACATTAAAAAATATCTATTCATTAGGGGCAAATTTAATAACCTTTGTAGAAACTTTTATAGTTACAAAATTATTAGTTAATATTTTTGGAAATAATATTTCTAAAACCTTTTCTTCTTTTTTATTAAAGGAAGAGGAATGGGTAAAAATGGATGCAGCTACTGATTTTGTGAAATTTTTATCTACAATTATCCTTGGAGTTTTAATTTTTTATTTAATATATGTAATTTTATACTTTATAAATCATTTATTAAAAAGAATAATATTTAAAAAAGTAACAAAAAGTTCATACAAGTTGTATGAACCTAAAAAGAAAGATATTAAACTAGTTAATATTGGTATTGGTATAGTTTCCTTTTTAATTACTACCTTTGCGATATTATTTCCGTTTGGTGCTATGGTTAAAGTTGTTGATTATGCTTCGAAAAGAACAGAGTATAATGGTCCAAGTGAATTTTATATACTAACAGATAATGCCGTTTTAAAAGCTTATTCTTATGTTGGTTCTGAACCGTTTTTCAACAATGTAACTGTAATGAACGATAAAAAAGAAATCAATAGCACTAGGGAATTAAAAGCAATGCTATCGATAGTATTTGCTTTCTTAGAGGCAAAAGAAGATAATACGAAAGAATTAGATACTGTAATTTTCAAAGAAGAGCTTACAGAAACTTACCTTGTTCCATCGTTTTTGAGTGAATTGTGTTCTAATGCTGCAGCTCGTTTTAAAAATAACCAGTCTTTCTTAGGAGTTACTTTAGACATCCCTACAGATAAGAGTAGGCAGTTGTATTTGGATACTTTGGAGGTAATAAGTAACTGGGAAAGAGAAAATTTAATAAGCGATATTGAGACAACTTTTGAGATATATTCTTTATTAGAAGACAATAATGTTAAAGATATAGAAGATACTGACAGTCTACTTATTGCAATGGAAAAAGATGAATTTAGTGAAGAGTTATTTTTATCATTATTCCATAATCAAGATTTTAAAAAACTAATACCATCCTTCATGAATTTTGGAGTAGATACTTTGTTAGAAACAGTAAACATTTCTTCTAGTGGAAATTATGTTAATACAATTGATTTTTCTAAAATGACAGACGATGAAATAAGAAAAGAAGCTCAAATATTTTCTTTAGCCTTAAGGGATATTAAACAAATAAGTAATCTTGATGCTTCGACTGTCACATATGATGAAATAAATAAGATTGCTAATGATTTGAATAGAATAAAAGAGAGTAAATTATTAAGTGATATTCTTTATAACGTTATTTACAAATTGTTAGAAGCAATTTAATAGTAAGCCAATTTATTAAAGTACTAATATTGAATAAATAAACTACTTTCGCTAAATGCGAGTAGTTTATTTTATAAATTAGCTTATTTTAAATATGTAAAAAAATTTATTTATATAATTATGCGTATTAATCATTAATAAAAGTTTAAGTTTTAGGCAATTAAAATATACTACCGTTATTTTTCTTCATATTATAGACTAGATAGGAGGAATAATAAATGTTTCGTAATTCAGGATGTCAAAGACAAAATGATTTTACTCAAAATTTTTCAGGTGACAACGAAATTAACATGGATATCGATGTAAATATGGCTAATAATAACATGGCAATGCCTGCTAGCCAAGGACCAGTTATGCAAGGTATGGTTTCTCAACCAATAATTGAGCCAATGCAGGAAAGAGTAGTTAATAGAACTATTATGCATGAGGTACCACATGTTTGTCCAATTAGAACAAAAATTATAAATAATCACGTTTATCGTCACACTTATAGACCAAGTTATTCTT
>CANQHY010000100.1 GCA_947623975.1 uncultured Bacilli bacterium | reverse complement strand
CTTTTTCGAATTTTTCAAAAATTTTCAAACAAAAAGTGATATGTTCATTTTAAACATACCACTTTGTCAACAGCCTGGCATACTAATCCTAAATAATTAGTATGTATAATTATCTTTTTAAGATATGTATATAAAGCGAAGGAAAAAAGCGAACAAATAATTTTTTTACTTTTCTTTTAAAAGTATTATCTAGCAAATAAGAAGATACCTTTCTTTCTTTTAAATTTTTCAAGTAAAATTGAAGATCGTCTTTACAAATATTTTTAGAAGAAATTAAAATGCCATTAGCAATAAAACTTAAAAATATTTTCTTTCTTTCTGAAGGGATACTTTTATCAATTTGTATCTCTTTAAGTAAATAATCAAAATGAAACAACATGTCTTCTAATCTTTTCTTACCATGAGAAGAATTCATTATACTACCAGCTCTTTGAACATAATTATAACCACAGTAATCTAAATAATACATTTTTTTAGCTTTTACTAAGCATAAAGGTGTAAGCCCAAAATCTTCATGAATCTTACCTGTTGCATATTTAAAATTGTTTTCAATAAAGAAATCTTTTCTATAGGCATAAATCCAAGCTGGTTCTAAAAATTCTAAATTAACTAATTCTTCAAAGGACACATCACCATTTTTATTAAGTGCTGATTCTTCCCTAATTAAAGTACCATCTTCCGAAACAAGACAAAGTTTATATCTAATAATATCATAGTCTTTAGCAACTCTATTTAAATTGCTTAAAAGACTTTTATTAATATAATCATCAGAATCAATAAAAAGAATATAGTCTCCTGTTACATATCGTAAGCCAAAATTACGAGCATCAGATAAACCCCCATTTTTTTTATGAAAACTTTTAAATCTTTTATCATCTTTTACAAAAGAATCAATAATTTTTTGTGAATTATCCTTTGTTCCATCGTTAACTACAATTACCTCAAAATTATCATAATCTTGATTCTTAATACTTGTAAGGCATTTTTCTATATATTTTTCAACATTATAAACTGGTACGATTAAACTAAACTTCATCGCCATCACCTCTTAAATAATCCCATCCTAATTCATTAAACTTTTTTAAAGCATCTTTCTCATTATAGAAATAAACCGCATTAAAAATCTTACTTTTTTTAAGTTTAGCTATTAGATTTTTACAATTAGGGATAGAATTGCAAATTACGATATCACTTGTTTTGGGATTTTTAATATTTTTAATAAGGGTTATATATACGTGATATAGAGTATGACAAATATATATATTATTTTGCTTCATTTTTAACATCACCTTTTAGTTTATTTCTAACAAGCAAGAATATCTTTTTAATATCATTAAAATTAAATAATAATAACATATTAATTAAAAAGCCAATACTACCACAAACAATTGCTATAGTAATTAATTTAAGCCAAGTATCAATAACAAATAACTTTGATACTGCTACAAAAAAGATAGCTAATACAATATTTGAAAAAATAGATCTAAAAAGTGCTTTGTAAAAAACAAATAAATTTTGGTTCAAACATTTAGCTGCATACATTGGAGTAAAAGTCATATTTTTTATAATACCAATTACTACACTTACAGAAGCTACCACTATAATAGGATTTGCAAAAAGCTCTAATTTCAATAAAATATAGACAATTAGAATACTTAAAAAACCACATAATAGAGTTACAATTGAATTTAATTTTACGCGATTTGTAATAGTATAAACACTAAATAAAACATTTACAGCATTGCCAATAATACTTCCCGATAAAGTAATTACGGTTAAAATCGTAAGTAAATTAGCATCACTACTAGGTAACCACAATTTATAAAATTGGTAACCGAAACACATAATTCCAATTAATAAAATATTGGTAAATAGCGAGGTAATTTTCATTGAAAAACTAATATCACTAACTATCCTTTTATCGTTTTTAGCATAAAGCCTTGTTAAGTTTGGTTGAAAAATACCAACAAGAGAACTAGTTAACAAGTTAACTGAAGAAGAGATCATCTTAGCAATTGAAAGTTGTCCCATAGCCGTAGGACTTATAAAAATATTTGTAATAAGTAAATCGATTCCATCTGATAACATTTGTCCTATTCGAGTTATAGTATTCCAAATTCCAGCTTTAATAATTTCAAAAATCTTTTTAATATCAAAATATATTTTTTTTACTTTTATAAAAGGTAATAGTTTTTTAGTATAACCTATATTGAATAGTAACATATATAAAGTTGCTGCTAAAGAACCAATGCCAATGCAGACAACATTAGCACCCAAAATCCAAAAAAGTAAAAATATCACTACAACTTTTAATATTCCCGACTCCATATTTCGCAAATTATAAAGTTCCATTTTATCTCCGGCATAAGTTGCTACTGAATACGTAGAATTTATAAGACTTACAAAGAAATTAATGAAAACAACAGAAAATAATAACTTGACATCAAAAACTAAATAACTAGAAATAGATATAAATTTTTCCAAATATAAAATACATAAAGAAAAAGGAATTATTAATATTAAAATCATAAAGATATTAGCAAAAAATACGCTAGTAAAATACTTGTTAGCATTTTCTTCATCATTTTTAAATACTGCTATAGAAATAAATCTTGCTGCCATAGAGTTGATAGCTAAAGTTATAATTGAGGCATAATTTACAAAGTTTGTGGCTAAAGAAATAAAGCCATAAGCCTCTTCACTAACATTCTCTGTTATATATGGTGTAACAAAAAAATTTATCCCAATAGTTGTTATAAAAGAGACTAAACATACTATTATATTAATAGCCATTTTCTTTTTCTGCATAAATTCCTCCAAAATAAAACACTATCACGTATATACATTATAACAAAAATAGTGTCATGTTTCTACAAAAGAATATCTTTTCTTATTTTTTCGAATTTGTTTTATTTTTTCTTTTTTACAAAATAACTATTTTTTCTTTCTTCTTTTACTTTATCATTAATATCAAGTTCAATAATAGAATCACATATTTTATATAAATAAAAAGTTGTAAGATCTGAATAATCATTATCATTATTAGCTTTGTTCATAGCGAGTAAATACTCTTCTCTTTCGTTTTTCTTTACATAAATTGGTGGAATACCAGCCTCTTCTAAGATTCTATTTATAAAACAGCGAATCGTTCTACCATTACCGTCGTCAAAAGGATGAATCATGATAAGCTTAGATTTTAATTTAACACATTCTTCAATAAAGGGAACAATTTGGCTATAATCACCAGAATTGCGCATTTCTTTAGCAATATCCATTAACATAGGAACAACATCTTCTAACTTTAATAAATCAAAATAAATATCTCGATAATCAGAAATATCGCCATTAAAACCACCGCCACTTAATACAGCGTTTCTTGTTCTAATATTGCCACCAACTTCTGGATATGGACACTTAGAATAAAGTTTTTTATGTAAAGATGCAAGATTAAAAACATTAAAATCAGAACTAGAAATACAATGAGCATATTCATACATCTCAGCAAGTCCAAGAATTTCATCTTTATCATGAACCTCTTCAAATTCACTTTCTGACTTAATATACTTGTTTATAAAGCTCTTCTTTAAAACATCAAGATCGCTTCTTTTATATTTTTTAGAATAATATATTTTGATAAGATTAAGCGGAATATTACCGTCTACTTGGTAAAGTATATCATGCTCTTTTCGATATTTATATCCTAAAAACATTGTTACCAATAACTGATCATCAATATTGTCTGGCATAACCCCATCACCTTCAATCACGGCGTATTCTACCACTAAACAAGAATTTTGTCAATTTTAGCACTCTTGGTGTTAATCCTTTTTTAAAATTTCACCATATCATTATTAGAAATTTCACCAAACTTATGTTGTATAATATTTCGTTGG
>CANQHY010000099.1 GCA_947623975.1 uncultured Bacilli bacterium | reverse complement strand
GAAATAACGCCAAAGATAAATTAAATAACTGATAAATATTATAACCCAAGCTACTAATAATAAACTTTTTCTTTTTTGGTTCTTATTAATTGTATAAATATTTATATTTTTTGTATAGTAATAAAGATAATTTAAAAGCCTAAAAAATAGAGGAAATAAACATATGAATTCTCCTGTTACAATTAATATGTGTTTTAAATCAAAGATTATTTTTACGTCATTGATTGAGTTATTTGTTATTTTTCCAACAGTTAAAGTTAAAGTAATTATGATGGAAAGTACAATCGATAGATTTTTAGCTTTGTTATCAATAGGGGGCTTTTCCTTTATAAAGAAAGCTAAAAGGAAAAAGTAACCTATTGCAAAGAAAATGCTGTAATGAAAGCTTTGGTTCATTCCTAAATGTACAAATATTCCGGTATAAGCCATAAGAGATAAAATTATGTTGTATAAAAGTATTTTATTTAATTTATATTTTGTCATAGTCACCTCATAATACATAAAAATCAATTATAAAAAAAGAAAACTATACGTTATTTTCTTCTTTTTTGCGATATTTCTTTTTTTCCTCCATCATGTATTGAGTAATAGCAGTCTCTATTTCGGGAACAGAATCTTTTGCTAGGTTAGACAGTACTACTACCTCTTTAACTGTATCGATGTAAGCTTTTCCCCAAAATACACCTGTTTTTATAGTTAAATCGTTGAACATGTCTGGTGTTATTGCCAACAAAGTATAACCAAAAAAGATTCTTTTTTGGGCTAGCAATATTCTTTTATTTGTTAAAGCGACAGCATAAGTATTAAAAAACTTAATAGAAGAAAAATTTTTCTGGCAGGCTAAAGCATATAGTACTTTTTCTCCAGGATTTAAATGCTTTTCAATTATACTTGCATGAGCTTTTTTTCGCCATGCAACAGTAGTGGGATATTTTTTAGAATATGCCATGATTTTTTCATAAATGTTTTCCATAATAACAATCTCCTAATATCAGTCTTTCTGGTAATCATCTTTTAATTGATACAAATAAATACTTATTAAGTATATCATATATTTTACAAATTTGAAATTATTAGGTAAAATATAAACTAAAGAGGTATAATATGAGAAATGATAGCCGGATTTTAAAGCTTAGTAGCAGGGAAATAGAAAAAGATAAGAGTCTAAGTGAAAAAGAAAGAAAGGAAAGGATTAGAGTAGTTGAAAGAATGCTGAAAGAAAAAAATATTGAAAAAAGATATTCTAAACTTTATGACATGATTTGTCAGTATTTAGATGATGAATTTATAAATAAAAATATTTGTGGTTTTAGTAATGACATATGTTCTAGAAGAAGATGTATGATGGAGAAGAAAATAGAAAAGGATACTTATCGAAATGGTTGTTGTCATAGTTATAAGGAAAACAAAGACTGCGAACACTTAAAGGATGGCAGATGTTCTATAAAAAATATTGCTTGTAAGACTTTTACTTGTCCATATCTTAGGTTGCAGGGTAAAAATTATAGTGTAAATAAAATTTATTTTGCTAAATATTTTTTCAATTTTAGACAGAAGCTCTATATGGAGACAACTTATTTTGTGGATAAGGATGTTGTTATGAAAGGTATCTTAAAAAGGAGGTAAACTGTTTTATGAAAGAAATTGATGAATATATTAAAGAAACCGCTAACATGAAAAATGCAAGTAATGGTGGAAGCCCAGCATACGATTTTGGCGATGTTGTATTAGTAAAATATAGTATTCCTACAAAATATGGAATAGCAAGAGAAAATGAAGAATTAATTGCTATAGCAGCAAACAAAAAAAACGAAGAAGGCGTTAGAACGCCACGACATCTTGCTATCAAAAGAGAAATAAATGGTCAAGATAATTTTTGTTGGGTTTTGCAGGAAAAAGCTAAAGGGAAAAACTTTGAAGAATATTATTCAGCAAGAAATAATCCTCAAGAACAGCTTAGATGTCAAAAGGAATTATTGAACGCTCCGGATTATCATTATGAAAAGTGTATAGAAGATTTAGCAAGTTTGTTCAATATGGGATTGGAATTAAAACCTAAAAACATTTTTTATGATTCGCAACCTAATGGAGGTTTTACATTTATCGATTTATTAGGAAGTGATATTACACCGTATAATCCCGAATCTATTTCTTCTGTCTTGCGTCTTTTAAGAAGTTCTGATTTTATTTCAAATTTTACTTGCATATCAGAATATGATCAAGAAGCAACCCCTTATGAAAAAGAAGAGTCGGAAAAATTATATTTGGGTATAAAGAAAAGAATATTTTGTACCATGGAAAAAGTAGTCCCTAACTTTAATCAGTTTAAAAGATGGATTCTTAGAACTTATTCAAAAGAACAGCTGGCATATTTTGAGAGTAATGGCATTTTTGTGGGAGATTTATCTCTTACTGATGAAGAATATGAAACCTTTGATAATTATCTTGCTCAAATCGTTAATAAAAGTATAAAACAAATCGAAAGTGGTGAGAAGCCTCTTTGGGATATCAAAACTAACCAAATTAGAACAATGCTAGAAAGTATGGGAATGTATAGTGCTTGGAATTATCATAGAGCAAGTGCTGAAATTGATAGAAAAGATTTCGATGATGACTATGATTTTGAATATGCAAAAAAAAGGAAACTAGATGAATTAGTTGATTTGATATTAAAAAACAGATTATATGAATTAAAAGATAAAAGCGATAATCCATATATATTAAAGGCAGCTCAAGAACTTTTAGATGAAGATACTAAAAAAAATTCAATAAAAAAATGAAAAGATTGAGATAAATTTTTTAACTTACAAAAAAAATAAAATTGCAGTATAATTAAATTGTCAGAAAAATGATATGTGAAATTAAATTAAAGCAATGAGCAGCAAAAAGCGTAAGTCCAATTGAATGACTTATGCTTTTTTCAATAAGAGTTATAAGTTCAATTTTTTTGATAATAAAATAATTAAGAAAGAGGGTTAATCAATTACAAAATTTGATTAAAAGTTTCGATATTGATTATAAATAGTGAGATGTATAAAATAAATGACTATGTTATGTATAAAAAAGATGTTTGTAAGATAAAAGAAATAAAAACTAATAAAATGAACGGAAATGATTATTATATTTTAGTTCCAATTGCAGATGAATCTCTTATTATTGATGTTCCAGTAGATAATAGAATGGGTTATTTAAAAGATATAATGAGCAAAAATGAGGCTAATAGGTTAATAGATAATATTATTAATATAGCCCCCATCGAAGATATTGACGATAAGTATATTGAAAAAAAGTATAAAGATTTATTACACGAAGGAGGTCATGAGAATTTAATAAAAATTATTAAAACCACTTATTTAAGAAATGAAGATAGAATGAAAAATAATCGAAAACTTAGCGAGAAAGATAGTATTTATTTTGAGGAAGCAGAAAAATACTTATATAATGAGATTTCAGTTTCTTTAAATATGAGCTTTGATGAAGCTAAGGATTATATAATAAAAAAAGTTCAACAATTGGTTAAGTAGTGTTAAAAAAAGAAGAGAATTAATTAGAAAAAAAAATTAACATAAGAGATGCTTGCAAAAAAGCTAGAGATAGCTAAAATGCCATAATTAATGATAAATACGATATGCGATTTCATAAATAGATATTGATAATAAGGTTGACATTAAGAAATCATCTTGACATTATATATAAACCATTTTTTACTTTATCTTTAATACACTACGAAAAAACTTTTATAAGTAATTGATTTATGCTACAATTATTTTAGTAAGTTAATAATAAATTGTGGTGACGATATGAATAATTATAATGTAGTAGAAATTGATTATGATTTGTTTACTGGAGTATCTAGAAATTATCAGATAATAAGTGAAAATTTAGATGAAATAATTAATTTAATTAAGCAATCAATGGATGAACTAGACGGCTTATTAAGAGATACGTTTGATTGTTACGGATGTGTGAAAATTGTTACTGAAG
>CANQHY010000098.1 GCA_947623975.1 uncultured Bacilli bacterium | reverse complement strand
AAATTAATTTTTTATTAGGACATTTTGTTTTATAAATCATTTCAAAAAAGCGGACATTTTGTTTTAAAAGTCACATTGTATTAATCATAACTATTGATTTTTATTTAAAATTTAATTATACTTATCATAGTAGAGGAGTGTTGATAAGAGATGGAAAATTTCGTTGAGTTAGTAAAGAAAAATAAAAAAATGGTTTGTATTTTAGGTTGTGCAATTGCTGTTATTGGTACTTTTTTTAAATTTGCTTCTTTCACATTTATTGTTGAATCATCAGGTTCATATGTAAACACTAGTAATGGAAAACTTGTTATTGTTGCTTTAGTAGTTTCAGCTCTTTTGTTGTATTTTAGAGAAGAAAAAAAAGAGTTTTTATCTCCATTATTATGTTCTGCAGTAATTACTATTTGGGATGGCATAAGTATTTTAACTGATAGTAGTTATAGTTCATCATCTTTGTCATTTGGATTCTTTATAATGGTTATCGGGTTTATTATAGCAATAGGTTCTCAATTTATCCAATATATAAACGTAAATAAAATAAAAGCAAATTTTGCTAGTAATAATCAGATGAATCAAAACATGAACCAGAACATGAACCAAAACATGAATCAAAACATGAACCAAAACATGAATCAAAACATGAACCAAAATATGAATCAAAACATGAACCAAAACATGAATCAAAACATGAACCAAAATATGAATCAAAACATGAACCAAAATATGAACAATAGTGGAAATTAGTGACAAATAATAATTATTATTAATTAAAAAAATTTAAAACAATTAACTATATATACTTTATTTGTATGTTATGGTCTTAATAAGATAGAGGTGTTTTAATGGAAGAACAAAATATAATAGAGAAAGAGTTAAAACATAATACTAAGAGCGATATAATTTGCTATATAGGAATGGGTTTTATTTTTATAATGATATTTATACCTCCTATTTTTCGCTTATTAATTCCTAAGGAAGACGATAATCAAAACGAAATTGAAATAGTGTATTTAAATTTAGTTTGTACAAGAGTTGTTGTCCGTGATAATCAAAGAATAGAAATGCTTGTGAATAATACATATAAAAATAGTATTATTCAAAATTCTGTTATGGAATTTAGGTATGAACAAGAACAAGAAATACCTGAAGTTAATGAATTCTTAGCAATTGAATCAGAAGATATAAAAAAAGAGCAATTAGAAACGGGCGGTTATAGGTTTACTTTCGATTTTACTAATCCTAACGTAATGAATATTGAAGAATTAGCAAATTATAAGCTTCCTGCTCCAGCTCAGAGAAACTATTTTGAGAATAATTTATATTATGGTTGTGATCAAACGTCAAGTATTGAAAATGAAGAGAAGGAGTAGTATGAAATTAACTAATGATATTAATAAGTATATTTTTAGGGGATATGATATTAGAGGTGTCTATCCTATAGATTTAAATAGTGATGTAGCTTACACTATTGGAAAAAGTTTTGGAAGTTACGTTAAAAAAATGGGAAAACATAGAGCTGTTGTTGGCATGGACAATCGTTATTCTTCGGAAGAGTTAAAAAAATCTTTAGTAGAAGGAATATTAGGCACTGGAATCGATGTAGTGGATTTAGGGCTTGTTACTACTCCTATGTATTATTATGCTTGCATAAAGCTTGAAAATCCTACTGGTGTAATGGTTACGGCAAGTCATAATCCTAAAGATGATAATGGCTTTAAAATAGCGTTTGATGAAAGAGGAAATGCTAGAGGTGAAATGATTGAGGAATTTAGGGATTTCACTTATAAAATGAATTTTGCTAGTGGTACTGGGAAATTGTTTAAATATGATATCCGTAATGAATATCTAGAATTGTTTAAAAAATCATTAAGTTTTGGTTCTAGAAAAATAAAAGTAGTAATTGATCCTGGAAATGGAACAACTTCTATTATTGCTAAAGAGTTATATGAAATGTTTCCAATAGATTTAGAAATAATTAATGGTGAAAGTGATTCTAGTTTTCCTAATCACCACCCTGATCCTTGTGTCGAAAAGAATTTGGAACAGTTAAAAAAGGCTGTAATAGATACTAAAGCTGATTTAGGACTTGCTTTCGATGGTGATGGTGATAGGTTAGGAGTAGTAGATGAGAAAGGGCATTATATCGCAACAGATAAATACATGATAATAATTATCCGCGATATAATAAATAAAGTCTCTAAAAAAGAATTTTTATACGATGTTAAATGTTCTAAATCTTTAAGTGATGAAATCGAAAAACTTGGTGCTACTGGTATCTGTTATAGAACAGGAAATTCTTATACTAAAGCAAAGGTAAGAGATGATAATCTTCCTTTTGGAGGTGAATTATCAGGTCACGTTTACTTTAACGATAAATGGCCCGGTTTTGACTCAGGTCTATACGCAGGATTAAGACTTTTAGAAATACTCTCAAAAACTGATAAAAGGTTAAGTTCTTTATTGGATGGTATAAATAATTATTATTCTACTGAAGAATTAAAATTTCCGTCTAGCGATGAAAAAAAATTCCTTGTAGTAGAAAAAATTAAGAAATATGCTGAGAATATGGGATATAACTTTATAAACATCGATGGGGTTAGAGTAAATTTTGATTATGGTTGGGCTTTAGTAAGGGCAAGCAATACAGGACCTAATATAACGGCAAGATTTGAAGCTGATACACTTGATAAATTAAAAAAAATACAAGAAGAGTTTACTTTATTAATTAATAATTATAATGTCTAGATAAGTTGGATACTTATCTTTTTAATTACTAGAAAATTCATAGAAAAATTATCTAACTACTAGTGAAAAATTTGCTTATAATATTGTTGTTAAGAGTAATTAATAAAGATATTATATAAATATTTGATTAAATTCATTAGGTTTAAGACATAATCAAGTACTAACACTTAAGACATTATCATAAATTAATCATATAATCATATATAAATTATTTTTAAATATTGAATATTTTTTAAATTTTTGCTATACTCTATCTGTAGAGTGCGTCAAGTTGTGTTATGAAAAACTTTTTTTAATTCGCATACTATAAGAAAGAAAGGAAGGAATTATGAAAAAAAATTTTAAGGGTTTACTTTTAGCCTTAATAGCAGTAGTATTCTTGGGACTAGGAGTAAATAATGTTTATGCTTCACCATCTTGCCATTATGAACGCATATTAGTTAACGGAAATACTTATGTTTATGGTGAAAATTCAGGAGTAGATAATTCTGTTGATGGTCTTATTTATGACGAGGAAGCTAAGACACTTACATTAGAAAATGCCAATCTTGATTCTTTAGAGCTTCAAGATATGGAAGTAACCATAATATTAAAGGGTGAAAATACTATTACGAAACAACTACTTGTTCAACAATCAAGAATCGTTATTAGTGGTGATGGTAATCTTACTGTTAAAGGTGAGTTAGATGATACTGATAATGACCGTAATGTTTCTATTATGATTTCTGATTGCTTATGTGGTGCAGTTAACATGGACGGAAGCCCTGTTCCAGAAAATCAGGCTATAACTAATCATGGAAGCATTGAATTTGCTATGACTGGTACTGTTACAGCACTAAAGGGTATAAAATCTGATAGAGGAATGACTGGAAGAGTTGGTATTACATTTGGTGAAAATGTAGAAATCTTAGAAGGCGGAGAATTACGAATTCTAAAAAATGATATCAGTGATATAGAATACATTTCTCCTGATGTTATCGAGTCATCAACTGACTACGAATCATTTAGAGTTAAAACTGTAATAGGATTCGTTAAGAAAACAAATGAGTTTGTAAATGATACGACAAAATTTAATTCTAAAGATGCTCTTCCATATGAATATACACTAAAGGTAGAAGATAAATTAGAAACACTAGACGATGATACTTTAAAGAGTATTACTGATAAAGTAGCAAAATCTGAATTACTAGTATTGAGTGATGTTTCTATTCATGATGAAAACGACGAAGTTGTCGAAATGAGTGGTGGAGAATACACTATTACCTTTAAACTAACTAGTGAACAATTAAAGAAATATGAAAAGTTTGTTGC
>CANQHY010000097.1 GCA_947623975.1 uncultured Bacilli bacterium | reverse complement strand
CTTAACTCTTGTATTGCTTGAATACCGCTTGCCTTGTTTTCTATATATAAACCGCTTGCAGATGTTTTACCGATACCCCTTTGCCACTTATTCCATAAATTGATTATATGCGTTTTAAGTTGCGGATAGTCCCAACGCCCTACAATAAAATCAATTATATGTAAGTGATTATTTTCACTAATACCGCCAACCATTAAACAAGACCTATCAGCGCTTTCTTTAACACTCATTGCAGTATCGGCTGCAATTACAATCTTTTTGTAGTTATATTCAGCATTAGCGCTGTAATAATTAAACCATTCCCTTTTAATTACTTCCCCGCCTAAAACAATTGGCTCTTGTTGATATTGACACATAAAAGAATAATTATCAATTTTTAATTCTTTTATTCTCTCGGGTGTATATTGTGATGGTAAATTGCAGTTGTTATTCTCATCTAATAAAGGGACTTTTAACGTATCAAAATTATATTTGCTTTGTAAATACCCAGTTATATCTTCAACATGTAATCTTTGTTGAATATTTATTATAGGAGTATCAGAGTGGTTAATACGGCTTAATAAAGTATCGGTGTAATACGTGAATACTTTTTTTCTTAAAACTTCGCTTCTTACGTCTATGGGTTTATTCAAATCATCCAGAAGCAAATACCCGCTAAATGTTTTATTGTCTCTTGCTCCTGCGCCAAAACCCGTGATAGCACTTCCGACGGCATTAAATAAAACCGTCCCGCCCGCATAAGTTTTAATTAGTCTAGCGCTGTATCTGCTTTTATTGTCGTTTTTTAATAAATAATCCTTCCAAAAGTCATTAATCGGGTCAGCTTCAATAGTTTCAGTTTGAATATTTTTATTCGGAAACATTGCCTTATATATCGGATGTTCTAATATACTTGCAATATCTTGCGATATCTCACTTAAAAGGCTTGCACTGTATGAAGTATAAATTATATTAGACTTAGGGTTATTAGTTAATGTCCATACTGTAAACCATTTAGCAATTGTAGTCTTTCCGCTTCTCGGACATAATGAAAAATTAATCCTTTTTATTTTACCATCAAATATATCTTGAAAAGTATTAAAGATTAAATCATGCGGTTTTTCTAGAGTAAATTTTTTACCTTCAATCGCCTTAAATAAATAAAGAGTGAAGGTTTTAAAACCTGCTTTTAATAATAAATGTCCAATATATTCAGGGTCAATCATTCATCAATAAAATCTTTAATATGCTCTTCCGCTTCCTTTTGCACTTCGGGCGTGATAAATACCTTTTGCACTTGCCCTTTTAAATTTATGTTTTGCTCTTCGGGTTCTTTAATAACTTTCAATAACTCAATAGCATTTTTATTCATACCCATTTCAACTTCATTTTTAATATTATCTATCATTTGAGGCAAAATGTCCGCATTCTCGTATAATGTACGGGCGGTTAATAAAAGGTTTCTTTTCCTCGATTGCTCAATTTTGCCTTGGCTTTTTTTCTCGTCAAGATTTTGAGGAGCTTTTTTAAAATAATATTCAGGGTCAGGGTTTTTATATGCCATAAATTAACGTTTCTTAAATTTTCTTAATAACATTTTAAACATTTTTTTATTCAAAAAAGAGAAAAGTATATTTATTAATTCGTAATCCTATCACACTGCAAATTTAATAATCCTAGATTATTATTTAATGTTTCTGCGATATTACCAATCAAGTTGGCTTCACCCGGAGATAAATCAAGCATTTTTTCAATAAAAATCAAAGTTTGAATATGTAATTCTCTCATATTATCCCAATTTTTATTTGAATCTTTCGTTTTCTCGGGTATAGCAACTGAAGCTTGCGCCAAATATTCCTTACCACTCAAAGGTTCGATTTGTTCGAATAATAAGCAGTTTTCTTTTAAGCTGTCTATATAATCGTTTAAAGGTTTAAATATTCTATCTACAAATAAATGCTGTCCATAAAAATTTGCACCATATACGCTGTAGTGAATGTCTTTTGCGTAGTTTTGAATCGCCATTAGATATACAATTAATTGATTAAATTGATTAGTCATTTGAACTATATTCTTTTCTAACTTCTTTTAACTTTTCTTGAGTTGTTTCATCAACAGGAACGAATTCTACATTCATTTTATTTTCAAAAAATTTAATAAACTCATTTACTAAAGATTTATTTTTAAAATTATCAGCCATTGCTTTAATTTTCCTACAAATTGAAGATAAATTATCTTCCCAAATAAAATAAAAGATTGCACACATAGAAATTAGATATATTATCCATACTGCTAAACCTGTGATTAATTTGTCATACAATATGCCTGTTTCTATATCATATTGCCCCGTTATGATGTTTTGTAAAATACCCGCTATAATTGAATTATTCATTTTATTTTCTCCCTTTTACAAAAATCCTCATTTGTACCAATTTTTTGATTATTAAAATTGAAAATATCGCCTTTATCATTATAATGTATCAGTTGATTATTCCATGTACCATTTGCAGCCTTAAATTTCTTTATTTGTTTAATTACTTTATCTCTTAATTTTAGCGCTTTTTCGCCTCTGTAACGTCCTATGGTCTTAATCTCACCTTTTTTAGTACAGATTTTAATTAACCCGATGCATTGACCACATACGCAACATTCATTTAGAAAATATAATCTTTTCCAAGCGCAATTAATAGCGGGTAAATTATAAATTTTAGCTTCCTGCATATATCCACAACAATAAACAGTGCTTAAATTAACCTTTTTTATAATTTTTCTTACTCCTATGCTTTGTTTAAAAACTCAAAACACTTTGTAACAATCAAGGCTATCTAATTATAACTTATTTTATAAAAAAATACAATATATAATTTTTAGTTTTTTCTTGTTTTATCAATAAAAGCGCAAGCGCATAAAAGCTTTTTATTGTAATTTTCATCTTCCATATCCATCAATGGAAAAAGTTTATTATAAATATGAGTTATATAAGTATTATAAGTGCTAGCTTTGATGTTTAATTCTTTTATGATATAAATACTTGAATACCCCCGACACCATAATTTTATAATATCTTTTTCTTTTTTTGTGAAATCTTCCCACAATTGATTTATTTGATTAGAATTTATATCGCACATTGTTGAATCCTCTATTTTCTAATATTTTTTTTGAATATTCAAAAGATTTTTCTTGGCCAAATTCATAAATCATTCCATATTTCTCTGCTAGAATAGTATTATTGATTTCCTTTTTTTCATTTTTAATGAAATCTTCTTTTATACATAATTTTGCATATTCTTTTAAATCAGACGCTGTAGGAGGATATTTGCCAAAATTTTGGCTGTATAAATCCCATAATTTATCAAAGTCTATTTTATTTGTGAGAATGCGGCTATATGCATCATAATATGAGCCATATTCGTCTTTTGACGTTATATAAGTAAATAATGATAATAACCTACTAATAAATTCGTGCTTAACCATTGTCTGACTCCATAAAATTTACCTGAAATAATTTTTTATTTATGTTCATTTTCTCTTCTTTCTGCTTCAATCCTGCACTGCTCCATTTTTTCTTTAAAAGTTAATTCATTTTTGCTAGGGATATTTGTTTCCTTCGTAAAATCATCGGCCCCGAGCCCTGCATAAATTTTATCGTGATTTTTAATTATACTCATAAGCATTAGTTTATTCTTATAAAACATTTTTTGTTTATTTGCTTTTATAAACAGCTCTTTAACATATACAAAATCTAATTGAATTTGAATTAAAAAATCTTTTATTTGCGTTAAATATTCAAGATTTCTTTTTTCAAACTTTATAGGGATTAAATCTTTACATAAATCTTTATATAAATCAAAAACTTTGTTTATATTTTCATTAAAAATTAAATCGGAAGAAAAGGAAAAATTATTAAAATTCTTTTTTATTAAAGAAATATCTAAATTATTATTTTTTATTTTTTTATCTTCTTTTATATTCTCTTCTTTTATATTATTTTCTATTCTATTATATTGGTTACCCTCTAGGGTACCCGATAGGTTATCCTGTAGGTTATCCTGTAGGTTATCCTGTAGGTTATCCTGTAGGTTATC
>CANQHY010000096.1 GCA_947623975.1 uncultured Bacilli bacterium | reverse complement strand
GTAATCTTTACAATTAGTCATTACTCTTTTAAAAGCCCTATCATATGTTGCTGGTATTACTTTCCCTTCTTCTTCTAGCTTTTTTAATAATTTAACTGGCTTGCTTAAATCCATCATAACCCTCCTCTCATTTTGAATTATTCAAGCTTAATTAAATTATTATCTCTATCTTTTCTTTTTCCTAAAAATCAGTTAAACTTTTTAACTTTTTTAATTTCACAGTAGTTTTCAACTATACAAAATATACGTTTTATAAAAAATGCTTTTCACTACAAAGTTTTTTTATGAATAATAGTTAATTAGTTAGTTTTTTTTAAAGATTCATAATATTCATATCTTCTCATAGCATTTTCTTTATTTTCCTCGTAAAAATCACGCTTTTTATCAGGATTTACTTTTTCAAGTGAAGAATATCTAGTCTCTCCATCTAGAAAATCAGTATATTTTGAAAAATCAGCTTTGCTATCCATTGAAAATTCTTTATTTTGTGGATTATACCTAAATATTGGAAAATATCCTGATTCAGTTGCCTTTTTTTCTTCTTCGATACTATCACCCATACCTTTTTTTATTCCTTGAGCAATACATGGAGAATAAGCAATTATTATAGATGGGCCATCATAATTTTTAGCTTCTGTAAAGGCTTTTATCGTCTGCATCATGTTTGCACCTAAAGAAATAGTAGCTACATAAACGTGCGGATATGTAAGGGCAATTTTTGCCAAATCTTTTTTAGCAATCGTCTTACCAGTAGAAGAGAATTTAGCAACACTCCCAACTTTACTTGATTTCGATGATTGACCGCCTGTATTAGAATATACCTCAGTATCGAGCACTAAAATGTTTACATTTTCTTTAGTAGACAAGACATGATCTAAGCCGTCATAACCTATATCATATGCCCAACCATCACCGCCTACAAGCCAAAAGGATTTTGTTTTTATGAATTCTTTCATTTCAATTAATTCTTTTACTTTAGTTTTATTTACAATTTCATACAATAGGCAACTAGATTCATAATCTCCTCTTTTATAGTAAGAAGCTACTATTTCTTTATATTCATTTGGAATATTTTTTAAGTTATTATAGATAATTTCTTTTATCTTTTCTTTGTGAAGCCTATCGGCAACAGCCATTCCAAAACCAAATTCAGCATTATCTTCAAAAAGTGAATTAGCCCAAGGTATACTATAAGATGTAGCAGGAATACTTCCACCGTAAATTGAAGAACATCCTGTCGCATTTGCAATGACTAATTCTCCACCGAAAAGTTGTGTTAAAAGTTTTAAATATGGCGTTTCGCCACATCCGGCACAAGCACCTGGAAATTCTATTCTAGGCTTTGCAAATTGACTGCCTTTAATTGTAGCAACATTCATTACTTTCTTTTCTTTTACTTGGTCAAACAAATAATCATTTTTTTCTATTGAATCAATATTTTTTACCTCAGCTACACTTTTCATAGTAATAGCTTTTTCTCTATTTTTTCCTGGACAAATATTACTACATAGACCACATCCAGTACAATTATTCATACTAACACCAATAGTAAACTTAAGATTTTTATCTTTAATAGAAGCATCTTGTAAATCTTTTTTTACTGATTCTGGTGCTTTTTTTTCTTCTTTTTCATCTAGCAAGAAAGGTCTTATGACCGAATGAGGACAAACAAAAGAACACATATTACACATGATACATTTATCTTTATCATAACAAGGTAAGAGCTCTGTCATTTCTCTCTTTTCAAGTTTAGCAAGTCCTCCCGCAAAAGTTCCATCAAGATGGTCTTCTAATTTACTTACAGGAATAAGATTTCCTTTTCTTTCAATAATAAGATCAAAAACATTTTTATCAGTATCTTGTTTTAAAGAATTATTTCTTACTTTAATATCACAATTATTTACAAGTACTAAAGTCTCAACAGCCCTATCTATCGCCTTTATATTTTTTTCGATAATTTCTTTACCTTTATTTGTAAGCATTATTTCCAATGATTTTTTTATTTCTTTTACAGCAAAATCGTAATTTATTAGCCTACCAACTTTAAATATAATAGTAGCCATAATAGTATTTATTTTATTTCCCAATCCTTCATCCATAGCTATTTTATTAGCATTTACGATATAAAACTTTATATTTTTATCTTTTATAATCGCTTTATCTTTCTCTTTTAAATAATCTAGTATTTCTTCTTTTGATTTCGATGTATTCAAGATAAAAGTACCATTTTCTAAAATATTGTCTAACATTTCGTATTTTTGTAAGTAAGTATCTTTTGTACATACGACTAAACTAGGTGTTTCTACATAATATTCTGCCTTAATTTCCTTTTTTCCTAGTCTTATATGACACCTTGTTACACCACCAGATTTTTTAGAATCGTATTCAAAGTATCCTTGCGTATAAGCATTGGTATTATTTCCAATTATTTTAATAATATCTTTAGAGACACTTACCATTCCATCAGAACCAAATCCATATATTAAAATCTCATGATTAGAGTTATTTTTCGCTATTTCCTTTGGTTCTAAACTCAAATTAGTAACATCATCTGTTATACCTATAGTAAACTCATTTTTAGGATTTTCTTCACTAAGCAAACTAAAGACAGCATTAATGTATTCAGGTGTCGTATCTTTACTAGATAATCCATACCTACCGCCAATTACTTTTATTTTTCTTCCAGATTCTTGAATAGTATTTACAACATCTAAATAAAGAGGCTCTCTTGCACCAGATTCCTTTGTCCTATCAAGTACAGCAATTTTTTTTACAGTTTTAGGAAGTACATTTAATAAATACTTACTGCTAAATGGTCTATACAAATGCACTTCAATTAAGCCAACTTTATCATCACTTTCTCCAAGTATATCAATTGTCTCTTTTACAGTCTCGCAGACTGATCCCATAGCCACAATTACTTTAGTAGCTTTAGGATCTCCGTAATAATTAAAAGGTTTATAATCTCTACCAGTTATTTCGTTAATTTTTACCATATAAGAATTTACAATATCAGGTAGGGCATTGTAATATTTGTTTCTTGCTTCCGATATTTGAAAATAAATATCATCATTTTCATTCGTTCCTCTTGTTACATTATTGATGCTTATAGCTTTCTTTCTGAATTCACTCAAAGCTTTTTTATCTATTAGTTTTTTTACTTTGTCCATATCGATTACTTCTATTTTTTGTAATTCATGACTTGTTCTAAATCCATCAAAGAAATTAAGAAATGGTACCCTTCCACTGATTGCCGATAAATAACTAATACTAGTTAAATCCATGACCTGTTGAACAGAGGAAGAAGAAAAAATAGCAAAACCAGTGGCACGAGTTGAATAAATATCTTGATGATCACCTAATATCGATAAAGCATGCGTGGCAAGGCTTCGTGCCGCTACATTTATGACACAAGGTAACATTTCTCCTGCAATTTTATACATATTTGGGATCATCAAAAGTAGTCCCTGTGAGGCTGTATAAGTGGTGGCTAATACGCCGTTTTGTAGTGCACCATGAACCATGGCAATCGCACCCTTTTCACTTTCCATTTCCACTACTTTTACTTTATGACCAAAAAAATTAGTCTTTCCACTGTTAGACCATTTGTCAGCATATTCAGCCATAGGAGAAGCAGGTGTTATTGGATAAATCCCCGCTAATTCTGAAAAATTATAAGAAACAAAACTACAAGCTTCATTCCCATCCATAATCTTATACATATTATCACTCTCTTGCTTTCATTTAAATTATATAACACTTTTTGTTAAAATTCACTAAAAAAAGAGCACTAAATGCTCCCTATTTTCTCTTATCTTTTTCAGTCTCTTTTACTATATAAACTGGTCTATTTTTTGTTTCCAAATAAGTCTTAGATAGATAAGCTCCTATTATTCCTAAACAGAATAGTTGCACACCACTTACAAAAAATATTATACAAACAAGACTTGGCCAACCACCAACAGGATCTCCAAATATAAGCGTTTTAAGTATTATTACAATAATCATTACAAAGGATACCACAAAAAACAATAATCCAACGATTGCCGCAATCACTAAAGGTGTTGTAGAAAACGCAATAATTCCTTCAAAAGCATAAATCATAAATTTCCAAAAG
>CANQHY010000095.1 GCA_947623975.1 uncultured Bacilli bacterium | reverse complement strand
TTACATATGATCCTTCTCTACCTAATATTTGAGCACTAGATCCTGCGCTTCTTGCAAGAGCACCACCCTTTCCAGGTTTAAGTTCAACGTTATGAACTACTGTACCAACAGGAATATTTGCAAGTGGTAATGCATTACCAACTTTTATATCTGCATTTTCACTAGCAACAATTTCCATTCCAACTTTTAAATCTTTTGGAGCTAGTATATATCTTTTTTCACCATCAACATAATTAATTAATGCTATATTGGCACTTCTATTTGGATCGTACTCGATAGTAGCAACTTTTCCAACTATATCTCTTTTATTTCTTTTAAAATCGATTATTCTGTATTTTCTTTTTGCTCCACCACCATGATGTCTTACAGTTATCTTACCTTGATTATTACGACCACCATTTTTATTCAAACTAACTAATAGGCTTTTTTCAGGAGTATCTGTAGTAATCTCTTCATTAACTAAAACACTCATCTTACGTCTTGCATTAGTAGTTGGTTTATAATTTCTAATTGCCATAAGTAATCCTCCTTCTAACCAAGATCGATAGTTTGACCTTCTGCTAATTTAACAATAGCTTTTTTAGTTCTGTTGCTAAGTCCAGCATAACGTCCTACTCTTCTTTTCTTAGGTTTAACATTTAATGTAGAAATCTCTTCTACTTTAACTTTAAATATTTTTTCAATAGCGTTTTTAATTTCAGTTTTTGAAGCTCTAGGATCTACTTTAAATAGATATTTATTTTCTTCTTGCATAAGTCTTGAGCTTTTTTCAGTAACAACTGGCGCTTTAATAATTTCTAAATACTTTGTATCCATATTACTTTAGCACCTCCTCTATAGCAGTTAATGCATCTTTAGTAACTAACACCTTTTGAGCTGCTACTAAATCTAATACATTTATTTCACTAGCTTCTATTAATAAAACGTTTGCAAGATTTCTAGAAGCAAGTATTAAGTTTTCATCTAATTCTTTAACGATTATCAATGTCGTAACGTTGTCTAATTTTAATGAATTTAAAAGTCCAACCATTTCTTTTGTTTTTGGAGTTGTAAGTTTTATTTCGTCGACAACTACAAAATCATTAAGTTTACTTACGACAGCACTCTTCAATGCAAGACGACGTTCTTTACGATTCATCTTTTTGCTATAATCTCTTGGAACAGGTCCTAAAGCTACTCCGCCGCCTCTCCATTGTACAGCTCTAATTGAACCTTGACGTGCATGTCCTGTACCTTTTTGTCTCCATGGCTTTCTACCACCACCGCTAACTTCTGAGCGTGTTTTTGTTTTATGGGTTCCTTGTCTTAATGATGCACGAGAAAGTATTATCGCATCATATAAAACTTTTTTATTTGGCTCAATTCCAAATATATCTTCGTTTAATTTAATGTCCTCAATTTTTTCACCTTTTGTATTTAAAAGTGCAACCTTTGTCATCTATAATTCCTCCCTTCATCATATTTAATCTTCATTTTTTATTAAGTATGACGACTATTCTCCAACTTTTTCTTCTTTAGTCTCTTCACTTGATACTTCTTCAGTACTTTCAGTCGTTATGTCACTAGACTCTTCTTTATTACTTGTTTCTTCTTCGTAAGATATTAGCTCTAGTGGCTCACTTTCTTTTTCACCAGCTTTAACAGCAGATTTAACAATAACTAAAGATTTCTTTGGACCTGGAACATTACCTTTAATTAAGATAACATTATTTTCTAAATCAACTGCTACAATTTCCAAATTTTGAATTGTAGTCTTAACATTACCCATATGACCTGGTAATTTCTTACCCTTTAATACGTGCATTGGTAAAAGTGTACCAAGAGATCCAACACCTCTATGATATTGTGATCCATGACCCATAGGTCCACGAGTTTGATTATAACGTTTAATAACTCCTTGGAAACCTTTTCCTTTACTTACACCGCTGACATCGACGATTTCGCCTTCTTTAAATAAGTCAGCTGTAATTACTTGACCTAAAGTGTAGTCACTTACGTTTACTCCTCTAAGTTCTCTTAAGAAGCGCTTAGGAGCAGTATTTGCTTTGTTTGTATGACCAATTTTTGCTTTATTGGAACTTTTTTCTTTAACAGTTATAGCACCAAGTTGAATAGCGTCGTATCCATCGTTTTCTTTTGTTTTGATTTGAGTTACAACGTTTGGTTCAATTTCAACAACTGTAACAGGAACAAGTTTTCCATCTTTAGTAAAAACTTGAGTCATCCCTCTTTTTATACCTAAGATTCCTTTCATTTTATTTTCCTCCTATTATTGTTTAATTTGGATGTCTACTCCACTTGGAAGTTCTAAGTGCGTTAGTGCATCGATAACTTCCTTGTTAGGATTTTTAACATCAATAAGTCTTTTATGCGTACGCATTTCAAATTGTTCACGTGAATCTTTGTATTTGTGAACAGCCCTTAATATTGTAAACTTTTCAATATCTGTTGGAAGTGGTACTGGTCCACTAACTGTTCCTCCAGATCTTTTGACAGTTTCAACTATTTTTGTTGCAGCATTATCAAGAATTCTATGATCATATGCTTTTAATTTAATACGAACAACGTTTGACATATTAAATCCTCCCTTCGCCTATATCGTCGTATAGACTTGCTCCGTGTAAATAACCTGATTTGTTCCTAGCAACTTTGCCTGGCGTATCAGCAACCTCACACATCTAAGCAGCCACACGCTAAAGAGTATAACACACTAATTCCTTATAAATCAAGCTTTTTTTAAGTTTTTTTTAACAAAAAAATGTGCTATAGTTCGCACATTATAATTATTGGTAAATCATTGTTATTGCTACATTCATTAGAAGCAGTTTCTAAAACTCTATATTCACATGGTGAATATTCTTTTGAATTATACATAAAAACAGTATCGTTAATTTCAAATTTATTATTCTTACAGGTTGAATAAGTGGATACATTTACTATTTCATTAGATTTTATTTTTTCTATTGATTTTTTAGAAACAGCATCTGACTTAACATTTTTAACACCATAACCAGCTGAATCTAAGAAATTAGCATAATAACTATTAACAAGACCACTAGAAGTTATGACAATATAGCTGTGGTTATAATCATAGTCTCCAAACGGTGTACTCGAGTAGTCTTCATCGAGTTTGACGAGTTTGATGGGCACTATCATAAGTTCATCTTCGTATAAAAAGTCACCATAATCCCCCATTTCATAATTACCACGAACCGTCTCTAAATAAGAATTTACAGTAGCATAATAATTTGCTTTTCTAGAATCCAAAATATACGAAGAAACAGCAGGAACAGCAATAGTAAATGCAACACCTATTATTATAATAACTGCTATAATTTCAATTAAAGTAAAACCGGATTTATTTTTCATAAGTTTCTCCTAACTAATATTAGATATAAGTTTAATCGCTTCTTTTAATTGATTATCATTATCTAATATTGGATTTTTTAAATATTCTTCTGATAACTCAACAGTAACAGTAGGTTCTATTCCCAAACCATTTACTTGTCTTCCTGTAGGTGTTACCCAAGTTCCGTAAGTATATCTAACGCAAGCTCCATTTGATAACTCTATTATTTTTTGAATCGTCCCTTTACCATAAGTTTTAACACCAACAACTGGTATGTCATTATTTTCCTTTAAAGCTGCTACTAAAATCTCACTAGCCGACATGGTTCCATTATTTGTTACAATCGCAACAGGAATTTTTATTTTTTTATCATTTTGTGAGATTATCTTTTGAAGCTTATCCTTATTAATTGTTTGATAAATTAAATTGCCTTTATCCAAGAACATAGACGCTATATCTTTTGCAGATGCAAAATCGTCACCGCCAGCATTTCTAACATCAATTACAATACCACTAACATTTTCTTTAATCAATTCGTCATAACTTTTTTCAAACTGAGAAAATGTATTTTTTGCAAAATTAGAAATGTTGATAACACCAAAAGTTTTATCGTTGCTATAAGCATAATAACTAGATACAGAAGCAATATCTACATTACCAACATTAGCTGTAAAGCTTTTCTCTTCATCATTACGCATAACTGTCAAATTAATCTCTTTTCCTATTTCTCTTCCACTAATTAAAGATGAAACCTCATTTACTGATAATCCTTTTAAACTAGTATCATCAACTTTTATTATAATGTCAC
>CANQHY010000094.1 GCA_947623975.1 uncultured Bacilli bacterium | reverse complement strand
AATACTCAGTTAAATGAAATGCCTCAAAAAGGAAATACAGACAATTTAGGATTTGAACACGCTGAATGCAATAATGGCGCAAGTGTTGAGTGGAATTATCAAAATTGGGCACCAATAGTAACAAATATGACAAATAATAAAACAAAATGTAATTTATATTTTGCACCTAATTTAGCTACTAATTATTTGTATGATATATTAGATAAAGGTACAACAAATTTAGCATATGATGATACCGATGATAGTAATTTAAGATATATAGGATCAAGTCCTTATAATTATATTGATATAGGAGATAGAAACTCTAGTGGAGGAAAAATCCTATGGCAAATCATCGGAATTATGAATAATATGACAGTTATAAATAATGATGAAAGTGAAAGTATGGGACAAAGCTTAATAAAAATAATTAGAGCAGATAGCATAGGGTCATATAGTTGGGACTCATCGGAATGTGGTGTAAATTCTTGCGATGGAGTGAATGAATGGAGTGATTCTGACTTAATGAAAACCTTAAACTCAGATACGTACTGGAACAAAAACAGTGGACAATGTTATACAGGAATGAACAATAGTAATAAAGCTTGTGATTTTAGTAGTACGGGATTGACTCCTGAAGTCAAAGATAAATTAGTTAAAGTAAGATGGAATATCGGAACAACACCAGATGATTTTTTTACCGCTTCTGATTATCAATATAATATTCTCAAAGATAAAATTAAAGTAAGCTATATGTATGAAGGGGAGAGAAGTAACAATCATGGAAAAAAGTTTTGTAGTAGTAGTGGAGAAACATATTGTAATGACGTTGTAGTAAGAACAACGACATGGGACGGATATATAGGTTTAATGTATCCGTCAGATTATGGATACGCAGTTGGTGGAAGTAAACGAGTTACTTGTTTAGCAAGAAGCATGTTTGAATGGGATGATAGTGCTTTAGGTTGTTCAGGAAATGATTGGTTAAGACTTGGCTCCAATGACGAATGGACCATAACCCCTGCCGCTTATTCGAGTTATGGTAGCTATGTATTTCGAATTGTTCAAAATTATAGAATAGCTATCACTATAAGTTATGATGATAATGATGTGTACCCTGTTGCTTATTTAAAGCCTTCTATTAAAATACAAAATAAAACTGATAGTAATTATGGAAGCTACAGTAATCCATTTGTGATAGAAGGGGTTAATTAATTTAAATTTTATGAAACGCTAACAAAAATGTTGGTGTTTTTTTGACTGTGGAGAAAAATTTAATACTTTAAAATAAAAGACCCTTGTGGTATGATGTAGATAATAGAAAGAGAGGAAAGTCATGAGAATAGACAAATTTAAAGAAAAAAATAATAAAAAGAAACTTGTGACTTTTGCGGTAGCCCTTGGTGTAATGTGCGCTGGGGGGGGGGTATTTAATAAATAGAAGTTATGCTGCCTACCAAGAGAGTGTCAGTTTCAAAGTGATGGAAGGGACAGTGCAGTATGAAGGTAGTGGCGATGTATTTTTTGTGTTTTATAATGGTAATGAAGAGTTAACAGAAATGCCCAAGAAAGACAATCCAGAGGGACTTGGATTTGAATACGGTGAATGTGATAAAGGAGCCCACATTTCATGGAATAGAAAAAAATGGGCACCTATGGTATCTAATCTAACTAAGAGTAAAACCAAATGTAAAGTTTATTTTGCTCAAAATGTAGCTAACGATTATTTTGAAAGATTAGCCGAAAAAGACACTACTAACTTAGCTTATGATGATACTGGAGATGATAATTTAAGATATATTAAAAGTGATAATAATCCAAATAATTATATAGATATAGGGGACAGAGACTTAGATGGCAATAAAATATTATGGCGAATCATCGGAGTCATGAATAATATGACAGTTATTAATAATGATGGAAGTGAAAATCCAGGAGAATCTTTAATTAAAATAATTAGAGCAAATAATATAGGATATTACAGTTGGGATTCATCAGCGAGTGGAGTAAACGGAGGCTATGGAGTAAATGAATGGAGAGGGGCTGATATAATGGCTACCTTAAACTCTGGAGCCTATTGGAATAAGGAGATTGGACAATGTTACAGTAGTTCAGGAGATAGTCAGAAATCTTGTGATTTTAGTAGCACTGGATTAACCTCTAGCGTTAAAGACAAGTTAGCCAAAGTAAGATGGAATACGGGGACAATACCATATGATTTTAACGGTAATCCATACAAATACCCTGAAACATTTAGCGTTAGAGTATTATATGAAGGTGAAAGAAGTGAATATAATGGAAAAAAATTTTGCGTTAGTGATTACTATGAGTGTAATGACGAAGTAGAACGAACAACTACCTGGGATGGCTATGTAGGCCTTATGTATCCCTCTGATTATGGGTATGCAGTCGGAGGAAGTGTAAGAAGACAATGTTTAACTAAGAGTATGTACGATTGGGACGGCGTTAATCCAGCCTGTAGTGTTAATACTTGGTTATATGAAAGAAATGATAGTCAATGGACTTTAACCCCTGCTTCTGGTCAATATCATGCCGATATAGTATTAGCTGCTGATTATACTGGAGATGTAGAGTATAATCCAGCTTATTATACTAAGGCTATTCGTCCTGTGGTCTATTTAAAGAGTAATATAAAAATAAAGACAAATTCAGCAAGTGATTATGGAAGTGAAAGTAATCCTTTTGAGATAGAAAGTTGAGGGATAAAGATGAAAAAAATAGTAAGTAGCAATATATTTTTTAAAATAATTATAATCATTTTATCTATTACATTAATATTAATAATATTTCAGTTTATTAATGCTAATAAAAAATATAATTTAAAAGGGGAAGATGTTAATTTAGCATTTTATAATGGAGATCAACAATTAAGTGAAATGCCAGTGAAAGGAAATGCTGATAATTTAGGATTTGACCATGCAGAATGCAATAATGGAGCAATAATTGAATGGAATAGAGAAAATTGGGCACCCATAACAAAAAACATTACGAAAAATCAAACAAAATGTAATTTATATTTTGCACCTAATTTAGCTATAAATTATTTTTATGATATGGCATCAAAAGATACGACAAATTTAGCATATGATGATACAGAAGATAAAAACTTAAGATATATAGGGAATAGTCCTAATAATTATATCGATATAGGAGATAGAAACTCAAGTGGTGGAAAAATTCTATGGCGAGTTATAGGGGTTATGAACAATTTAACTATATTAGAAGATGAGGAAATTCATTACGGAAGTTTAGTTAAAATTATTAGGGCAGATAGTATAGGAGACTGGAGCTGGGACTCATCAAGTTATATAAATGGAGTAAACAGAGGCTCCGGAGTAAATGAATGGAGCCAAGCAGATATAATGACTACATTAAATACAGGAGCATATTGGAACAGGGAGAGTGGTCAATGCTATAATGGTTCAAGTGATAAACAAGCAACATGTGATTTTAGTAGTACCGGACTTACGGAAAGCGTTAAAGACAAGTTAGCCAAAGTAAGATGGAATACAGGAACACTTGCAGAAAATTATAATGGAGGGTGGTTAGCAAAAATACTATATAAAGCTGAGAGAAGTAATAATCATGGAAAGATATGCAGTAGTAGTGGAGGAAGTAACTGTAATGATAAAGTAGAAAGGCGTACTACATGGGACGGATATGTAGGCCTCATGTACCCATCTGACTATGGATATGCGGTTGGTGGAGATAAGCGAATTAGTTGTTTAACTATTAGTAGTACAGCTCAAAATTGTACAGAAAATAATTGGCTTTATAGTGGCGTTCAATGGACCATAACACCTGCCCCTAATTCGTCATATGCTAGCCATGTGTTTTGCATTAGTGCTTATAATAATGGCGTATCCAGTATTACTGCCGACAATCCCCATATTATACGTCCAACTACTTATTTAAAAGGTAATACTAAAATAAAATTAAATTCTGCAGAAAATTATGGAAGTAAAACAAATCCCTTTGTAATAGAGGGAGTAAGCTAGATAGAAAAAATCTAGTTTTTTTGATATATAAGCTATAATAAATATAGTAAAGATAAGAGTTTAAAAAGTCCATTAAAGAAATATATAGTAGTATTCTCAGGATATGAATGTAAGAAAATTGTGGAAGTGTAACAGGAGAAAAAATGTTATACTTCTTTTTGATTTTGTGGTATGATGTAGATAATAGAAAGAGAGGAAAGTCATGA
>CANQHY010000093.1 GCA_947623975.1 uncultured Bacilli bacterium | reverse complement strand
AATTTAACTGGCTTGCTTAAATCCATCATAACCCTCCTCTCATATTGAATTATTCAAGCTTAATTAAATTATTATCTCTATCTTTCCTTTTTCCTAAAAATCAGTTAATTTTTTTAATTTTTTAATCCCGCACAATACTAGTATCCTAATCTTAATATTTCACATTCAACAACACTACTCACTCCAAAATTATTAGCACTATCTTCAGTAGCAAAAAGTAAATCAAAAATTGCTCTTTTACCTTTACCTATAGCGCCTCCTCTATCTAAAACTATGGCATAAATATCTTCACCAAAATAAGCTAAATTCTTTATTCTTACAATTGTTCCAAACGGATAACTCTTATCAGCCGCCACTATATGCACCATTCCATACTCACTATCGTAGTCATAAATATCACCATCCCCTACAAATTTTCCTGATGCTGTAAATCCAGCACAACCATCACTACAATATGGAGTAAAAGCTGTTATTTTTCCACTAATAGTCTCTATAACTTTAGAATCAAGTGGATTAGATATAACTTTCACTGTATCAATATATTTCATTTTGTCACTATAATCTAACAATTCCATTTTACTAATATTTTCTTCTATCTTTACTTTTAACTCTTTTGTCCTATCCAACAACTCTTCTTTTACATCAGTATAAATAACATTGTTAATCTTTTTTATAGCATCATCTAATTCTTTAAGATTTAAATTATTTTCTACTAGTCTAAGTAAATTATTATAATCATCAAAAACTTTTTCTTTAGCAATTTCTAATTCTAAATTATCAATATTTAAATTAAGTTCTTCCTTTACCAAATCAGTACTAATTAAGGAAATAAGATTTTTAGCTATTTTTATATCTTTATAATTTTTAGTTTTATTAGCATCTGCTACTTTAATTGTCGCTAACTTAATTTTAATATCTTCTAAATTATCCATTTTTTTATTTTCTATTTCAGATAAATAAAAGCTATTAAAATTAAAAACTATTAGTATTAATATGGTAATTACAGAACAATTTCTTTTCATAAAAATCCTTTCTAAAGCCTATTATCCATATTAATAATAGATAGCAATAATTAAATTTATTACAAAAAAAATTCTTTATCACTTATGATAGAGAATCTTATCTTTTGCAGGCTAGTTTCAATAACTTGTATATTTTTTCATGTCGATTATCCATATTGTTTAAACTTTCTAATAAGTTTTTATAAATTATTTCAACACAGTCTTCTTTCTTATCGAAATATTCAATGTATAAATATTTTAATTTTTCAAATTCTTTTTCCTTATAAAGAAAATTTATTTCTTTCTTTAAAAACTCTTTTTCTTCTTCTTCCTTTCTAGTTGAAAATTCATCTTTTTCATATTTTTCCAATTTTTTATAAGAAATATTTTCTATAGGCATTTTATCCGCAATAAACGTTGCTTCTTCCTCTTCATCTAATAACATAGCACTTTTATAATCTATTATTCCACTATTGTTTATTGAAATACCAATAGATTTAGCACCGTCAGACATTACAGCAAGATTTTTAAATTTATTTTTATTCTGTTTATAAATAATAGCAACATTTGCAATTTTTTTAAGAAATTTTTCATCTAGTTTTAATTTATAGTGCAATAAGTCCCACATCATTTCTTTTGATATTTTAAAAACTGGTATTTTCTTTATATTAACTATTGTATCGTTAAGCTCCCACTCAAAAAAATCATAAAACTTTTTAGGATTGGTGAAATTTAGCAAAATATCATATATGTAATTCATTTTTTTTCCTCCTTTTAAAGTAAATTGATATTATCATTAAGCCATAACCAATAAAAAAGATTACACATTCTATTTTGGTAAAGATATATTTTAAATATTCACTAAAACTGTAATCCATTACTAATAAATTTAAATATATAATTATATAAGAAAGTCCTAAAATAGACATTGTTAATCCTAAAAGAAAAATAACTATTCTATTCATATATCCCTCTATAATTAATTTATTTATTCCTAATTATATTATGTTAAGATTTTATAATTATATGCCAAATAAAAACAATAACTATTTATTGTTATTGCTTTTACTTAGTTCAAAATAGAAAGTTGTACCTTTTCCTAATTTGCCATAAACTCCAAAATTAACATTGTGCATTTTCAAAATATTTTTAACAATAGAAAGACCAATACCTGTTCCTATTTGCATTCTAGAATAAGTTTTATCTACTTTATAATATTTATCCCAAATTAGAGGTATTTCTTCCTCCTTGATACCTTTACCAGTATCTATTATTTCAACTCTTATTGTATTATCATCGTTGTTTTCTATCAGTTTTATATATATTTTTTTATCGTCACCAGTGTAATTTAGAGCATTATTTATTAAATTATAAAGTACTTGTTCAATTCTCTTTCTATCGGCCCAAACATTACATTCCTTACCTTCATAATCAATGTCATAACCATCTCTTACTTTATAAATATCATATCTTGTTACAATATCTTTTATAAGACTATCAATATCAAATGTTGAATACTCCAATTTTATAGTATTAGCTTGATATTTAGATAAATCCAAAACATCATTTACTAAGACATTAAGTCTATCAGCTTCATTTATAATTATATTCAAATTTTCATTTCTCTTCTTTTTATTTTTGTAAGTTAGATCTCTTACCATCTCAGCATAAGCCTTTATCATAGTAAGTGGAGTTTTCAAATCATGTGTTACATTAGATAGCAACTCTCTTCGTAATTTCTCTGTTTTTCCCAATTCACTTGTAGTGTAATTCAAGGTCTTGTTAAGTTCGGCAATTTCTTCAATAGAACTATCTTCATCAAATTTTACATCATAGTTTCCTTCTGATAAAAGTTTAGCATTATTTGTCACATCTTTTATAGGTTTAGATATTTTTTTAGAAATAAATACTGCCACTACTAAAGATAAAATACACACAACTATTGATACGATTAAAAGCTGACTTTTCAAAATATTAACAGTAGAGTCAACAGGTACTATTGAAGCTTGAACAAAGGCATATATATCATCCTCTAGTTTTACACCGTAGAGTAATTTTTTACTACCTAAGGTTTTATCCTCTATTTTATATCCTTGTGAATCGTAATTTTTTAAAATAAAATCTCTTTTTTCGCCGCTTAATTCGATTGAATTAGCACTGCAACTAGAAGAATAATAAGTTCTAGTCATGTCATTATATAATTCTATGCACATACTTGTTTCGTAAGATAATTTATTAAAATAACTTGCATAATTACTATTATCATAATATTTTTTTACTTTTTCTACTATACTATTTATTTCGCTTTTAGTTGATAACTCATAGTAAGACTTTAATGATACTACCTGAAATAACCACAAAAAGACTAATATTATAATTGAAAATACGATTAAATGTATCCAAACTTTAAAATCAAGACTACTCTTTATCGGTTTCAAATTTATAACCTACCGATCTTACTGTAACAATTAAATCACGACATACTCCCAAATGATTTCTTAACATTTTTACATGTGTATCAACAGTTCTATCATCACCAAAAAAATCATATCCCCAAATATTTGATAGAAGCTGCTCTCTAGATAATGCTATATTTTTGTTCTGAATAAAATACGTTAATAGTTCATATTCTTTTGGTGTTAGTTTTATCTGTTTGTTATCTACTTTAACGCAGTGAGCCTTATAATTAACCTCTAATTGTTTATATACAAAATTATTTTCTTCTACATTGGTTACGCTTCTATTTAAAACTGCTTTAACTCTTGCCATTAACTCTTTAGGACTAAATGGTTTAGTAACATAGTCATCTATTCCAAGATCAAATCCCAAAAGTTTATCATACTCTTCCTTTCGTGCTGATAGCATAATTACAGGATATTTTTTTATTTTAAATATTTCTCGACAGGCACTGTAACCATCTAATTTAGGCATCATTATATCCATAATTATCAAATCAATATTAGGATTTTTTTCTACTTTTTTTAAAGCGTCGTTTCCATCAGTTGCTTCAATAACATTATATCCTTCATTTTTGGCATATTCCTTTACGACATTTCTTATTAATGCTTCATCGTCTACAACCAGCAAATTCATATTAAATTCACCTCTTTTTAAAAATATATAACTATTATATGGAATTTTTGTGAAAATAGCAAAAAAGCTAACACTTTTAGTATTAGCATTTTTTCTTCTACATTATTATTACCAAAATTTTTAATTCTTAGATATTTCATGAATCTCTTCAATAGTTAATCCTGTATATTTTGCTATAGTAGCTATTTCTACTTTATCTTTTAGCATTTCCTTAGCTATTTCGATTTTTCCTTCATTAAATCCAAATTCTCTTCCTTCCTTGTAGCATTCATCTTTATAAGCTTGTTCTTTATCATATGATCTAAGTAATCCCTCATCACTACT
>CANQHY010000092.1 GCA_947623975.1 uncultured Bacilli bacterium | reverse complement strand
GTATCATTTAAAACTACTCACTTAAGTGAATATGGAATCTTAGGAGTAGAAGAAGAAAATCCTAATACAGGTAGTAGCACTATCTTAACAATTACAATGTTAGGTTTAGGAACAATAGCTGCTGGTACATTGATGGTTGCAATTAAAAAAAGAATCTATGGATAAAAGATGACTAGGTGACTAAGTCATCTTTTTTTATAAATATGTTTTTAAAATATTGAATATTTTTAATCCTTTTGGTATACTTTAGATAGTAGTTTAGGTAGTTTACTTTCTTATTTAATCTAAATTTTGTTACCGGGACTATAGAGAGGAGAGTTTTATGAAAAAAGGGTTTGAAAATTTGTTTTTTGCATTGTTATTAGTGGCATCTTTTACACTTGGACTAACAAAAGTAAGTGCTTCAGAATCTTATGAGATATATTCCTATGTAAAAGTTGGAGACGTATACGTATATAGTGAAAAAGAAGATACGCCAATTGGTAGTGTAGAAGGTGTTTCTTATGATGCAGAAAGTGCTGTTTTGACATTGGATAATGCAGATGTTGAAAGTATTTATTTTAACGATGTTAAAGTTACTATTTTATTAAAAGGTGAGAACGTAGTTCAGAATGGTTTAAGTATTTATGGTTCTGATATTACTGTAACTGGTTCTGGTAACTTAACTTTGGACCTTACATCATCATCAATACCTAATGTTACATCTTTTGAATTATATTCTACTGAGATATCTGGCTACAGTTATTCTTCGCAAGTAAAATTTGCTATGGAAGGTGTAGTAACATCCTTAAAAGGAATGGGCGGATGGGCCGATAAACTTAATGAGGAATATCCTGCTATTACATTTGCTGAAGGAGTAACTATCACTGAAGGTGGAAAGTTCAATTTTGAACAGTATAAGTTTTATATTGGAACAGATGATTCAACTTTCGATAATAGAAGCGATGTTAAAGTAGTAATATCTGGAAAAGGTGAAGAAGTACCTCCTGTTGAAGATGACACTCAAAATACAGTTTTAACTAATGACACTACTACATTTGAGTCAAGCCAAGAACTAGAAGAAGGATATACTTTAGAAGTTGAAGATAAGAAAAACGGTTTAACTGATGAACAGTCTAAAGCAATTACTGATAAGGTTAAAGGTTCAACTTTACTTTTATTAAACGATGTATCAGTTCATGATGGTGAAGGAACTCTAGTTGAAATGAGTGGTGGAGAATACACTATTACCTTTAAACTAACTAGTGAACAATTAAAGAAATATGAAAAGTTTGTTGCTGTTTATGTTAAAGATGGAAGAGTAGAAGAAACATTCGATACTAAAGTAGAAGGTGAATATGTATCATTTAAAACTACTCACTTAAGTGAATATGGTATCCTAGGAGTAGAAGAAGAAAACCCTAATACAGGTAGTAGCACTATCTTAACAATTACAATGTTAGGTTTAGGAACAATAGCTGCTAGTACATTGATGGTTGCAATAAAAAAAAGAATCTATGGATAAAAGGTGACTAAGTCATCTTTTATTATCGGAGGCTAGCTTATGGAAGAAAATGGTGAAATTAAAGTAAATGTTAAAAGAAGAGTTAGATTTAGACTCTGGGTTTTAATAGCGTCTTTTGTTTTCTTCTTTTCGCTTGCTTCTATTGCTTTTTGCCAAATTATACATTGGTACAATGACGGTGAAGATATAAAAAAACTCGAAGATGATTTAAATAATATTGTCGATATAATAGAAAAACCTAGTGAAGGAATTGAAAATGAAGAAGAAAACAATAATGTCATAGATAAAAATGAAGAAGAACCCCAAGAGCAGCCACAAGAAGAACCAGAACCAAACGATTATTATACATACATATATACACCGTTTATGCAGGTTGATTTTACAGAATTGTTGAAAAGAAATTCTGATACTGTAGGTTATATTAAAGTAAATAATACTAATATTAATTACCCTGTCGTAAAAGGAAGCGATAATACTTACTACTTGGAACATGCTTTTGACAAAAGTTCTAATGGTGCTGGTTGGATATTTTTGGATTATCGTAATGATTTAGATAATTTAAGTGATAATACCATTATTTATGGCCATGCAAGACTTGAAAATACAATGTTTGGAACTCTTAGAAATGCTTTAGATAAGAATTGGCAACAAAACAATGATAACAAGATGATTAGAATATCTACTCCCAAATATAATTATGTATTTGAAATATTTTCTGTTTATACAATTCAAATGGAATCTTATTATATCAGAACTACTTTCTATAGTGAAACACAAAAACAAGAGTGGATTGATACTATGGTTTCAAGAAATACGAGTTCAATTAAAACATCAGTTAGCACAAATGATTATTTTCTAACACTTTCAACTTGTAATAATAATTCAGGGCAAAGATTGGTAGTTCAAGCAAAGCTTGTAAAAAAGGAAGCTAGATAAAATATAAAAAATGTTGATAGTTATAAGGTTTTTGGTATACAATTATATTGAGAAGAAGAGGTGTAATTATGAGTGGACATTCAAAATGGGCAACAATCCATAGAAAAAAAGGTGAGCTAGATGCAGCAAGAGGAAAAGTATTTCAAAAATTAGCAAAGGAAATTTATGTGGCAGCAAGGGGAACTAATGGTGATCCTGATTCTAATCCTACACTTAGAGCTGTTATTGAAAAAGCAAGAGGAAACAATATGCCTAAAGATAATATTCAAAAGGCAATTGATAAAGCTGTTGGCTCACAAGGAGGAGAAGAGTACGAGCAAGTTCGTTATGAAGGTTATGCCTCTGGTGGTGTAGCACTTATGATAGATTGTCTTACTGACAATAGAAATAGAACTGCTATGCTTGTTAGAAGCACTTTGACAAAACGTGGTGGAAATTTAGGAACCGATGGCTCTGTTTCATATTTGTTTGAAAGAAAAGGTGTTATCGTAATCGATAAATCACTTTCGGAAGATGACGTTATGATGACCTCTTTAGATAATGGTGCTCTGGATGTTGTAGTAAATGATGATAGTTATGAAATATATACTTCAACTGATGCGTTCTTAAAAGTAAAAGATGCTCTTGTGGCTTTAGGTGTAAAAGATTTTATAACTAGTGAAATTACTTTTGTTGCTAATAATTTAATTGAATTAGATGAAGAGACTACTAATAAAGTATTAGATTTAGTAGAACAATTAGAAGATATTGACGATGTACAAAATGTATATCACAATTTAAGTATATAATATAAAAAAAAACTCCTTACCAAGAGTTTTTTTTGTTACATTTTTTTTTGTGTGTTAGTTGGACTAATGTTTGGGTTTTCTTTAGAGTTCATTTTTTTAAATTGTTCTCTTATCTCTTTATCGCTAGGTTTTCCAAGTGTGGCATCACGTCCACCTGCAGGCTGATATAATCCTGCCGCCGTAAGAATTTGATAGAAAGTATCTTCGCTACTATATTTTCCCATATAATTTACAATTTCTTTAATTTCCCTCAAGTATCTTTGAGCAGTTTTTTCTTTTTGTTTTAATTCTTCTTGATTTTCTCTTAATTTTCTACATAGTCCATCTATTTGTTTCTGTAATCGTGCTTCTTCTTGTGTGTATTTTCCACATGAGCCATAACTGATAGTTGAGTCTAATTGCTGTAATAAAGCAGTTGGCTCTTTTTTATAGTCACCATAGATATTTAATTCAGCAATTGTATCCTTTTGTGAAATACCAATTAATTTATCACTTTTTTCATTAATAACAGAATTTTTTAATAAGGTACATATAACGCTACAAACTGCCGGTTTAACGATAGCGGCATCAGAAAAATATTCTTTTAAATCATGTTCACCTGTTCCATCATAAGCGTATAAAATATTACCTCGAGGATTTAAAGTACCATAAATGCTTTTTTGCTTTTGCTCTTTTAATAGATTTTGTAGAGACTCTGTATTTTCATCGTATATTTCATCGTCATTAACATCAACAAAAGATACACTAGTTGCTTTTAGATTAGAGATATTAACCATAGTTCCAATAGCAACTAAAGATATTTGCGAAAGAATACTATCTATATCTTCTTGAGATAAACCATCACTACAAAGCTTTTCCTCTAATCGCTCTTCCATATTCTGATATGTTAATGTACCATTACAGTAAGTCATTAAATTTATTTTTCTTGCTTGTTTTTGTAAATCCTCGACTGTTTTTCTACCACTCTGGGTCAAAAAAGGATAAAGAAAAGAGTCGACTATTTCCTCATAATTTTCCCTTTTTGAATCATCTTTTTTTACTCTTATACCTAAAAAAACAACAGGCATTTCATCTACCTTAAATAAAGCTGCATCTTCTTCTGTTGTATACACGCGGGCAGCCTGTGCTCCCTCTCTTATAACGCCATAAATGGGTTTGTCATTATCATCTTGTTCCGATAGACATAAAAGAAA
>CANQHY010000091.1 GCA_947623975.1 uncultured Bacilli bacterium | reverse complement strand
TTCCCTTTTCTCCAGCTGGGCCCGGTTGTCCCATAGGGCCAACATCACCTTTTGGACCGGTGGGACCTGTGGGTCCTAAAACATTTGATACGACATATAAAAATTTTTTTGGTACACATCCATTAACATCCTTAAAAGAATCATCCCACTTACCCATAATTACCGTAACTCACCTCTATATTATCCTATGTTTAAAAAAATAATATGTGAGTTATGAAGACAAGACTTACAATTCTAAGTTTAAAAAAAGCACTACAAATAATTATTTTTCTTTATTAATTTTTTTTCATATCAAAGTTCAAAATAACCTCAAACTATTTTACCCTTTCTTTTATAATATCATCATCTTTTAAATTGCCTATTAACAACGATGATTTAGGATTATGATTTTCAAAATTTTTATTAACCATTCGCTCATCAAAATTAGCATAACAATATTTACAAAAATGTTTACAAGAATTATAGACGCCAATATCGACCATGGTAACACAATTGCATACTGCCCCTTTTCTTGCTTTCCAATTTTTATACTTTTTTCCTGTTATATTATAGGCTAACTCGTGAGATAGGCAATCATCTACCTTAAATCCATACTCCTCTAGATTTTCATCTTCGTTACAAGTTTGAACTGTCATGTTATGTTCTTTTGCTATTTTACTAAAGCATGTTCCTATTTCTCTATAATCATCTTCACTAAATTCTTTAATATTCAAAACCTTTTCATTTTTTCTAACATTTTTATAAATATCAATAAATGATACTATTATTTGCTTTACATAGCCATCTAAAAGACTACACATCGCACTAAATGCTTTCTTGTGATAAGAAATATTGTATTTATCACTTAAAAAAATGGGGTCGTATCTAACATATAAATTATCTATTCCTACTATAGAAGATAACTCTTTTATTGCTTTTATAATTTCACTTTTTTTAATAACATTAGGTTCAATATCCTCTTTATAAGGAGTAAGCGTTACATGGAATAATATAGGTTTATCTATTTCTTTTAAATGTTCAATAATAGGAATCGGATTTTTCGTACAAAACAAAATAGCGTCAACATTTTCAAATTTTATTCTACTCACTGATCTAGGATTAAAAGGATTTCTAACATCAACAAATCCTTCTTTATATCTATTCATAAACCAGTCGCTATAAAAAGCTACTATATCACATCTACCACTCACATTTAAAATCATTTCTATCACCAAAATACTTTCAAAAATATTATACAAAAAAAGTAGCACTCTAGCTACTTTGATTTCTTTTTTAAAGACTTAACATTATTCTTTCTATCTTGTTGATCTTTTTGGTCATCTTCCATAGTTAATAAAATTTCTTTTAACTCTTTTAGATTTTTTTTGTAGTCATCATCATTATCAGTTACTTTAATTTCCTCTAAATCAATAGAATCTAAAATATCACTATATAATGTTTTAGGGCTTTTACTGGTATTAGGATTATCACTATAATATTCTTCTACCCCTTTATTAACAAAATCGAGTATCTTTTCAGTAGTCTCAAAAACTTTCCTTTTTTGTTCTTCTTTTGTTAATGATGCAAAAGTTCCCGTTGCTGCGATAATTTTTACATTTTTTCCTAATCTATTAAATTTATAGAAGATTTTACCTTTTTCCTTATCAGTATCTACTGATATACACAAAGAAGAATTTAATATTCTGTCCCACTTTTTAGGTACTAGAAAAGCATTTAAAGCTGATGGCTTTTTAGCGTATTCACTTTTTTCTAGTTCATTCATTTCCTCCAATGCTTTTATTTCATTTAAATAAAAAAGTACCTCGCTGCGATAATCTCTATCATATTCAACAGTATTTTTTACTACCCAGAAGATATTAAATAGCGGTATTAAAAATGGTAATTTAAACAAATCCATATCGAAAAGTATTTTATAGCCTTGATCAGCAGCGTCTTTATAAATTCTAACATCACTTGCAAATTTCATGCCAACACTCAGTATAACTGTAGTTAAATAAGAAACTAAAAATCCCATACAATCACCTTTTATTGCCATGTATTTTAATAGAGTTTACTATCTATGTCAATATTAATATCTTTCTTTAATTATATTTTTACTACAACAATATGTTATTAAGAAATATCCACCATAAATAAGGCTTAAAAAGACTACTGTTGCAACAATAGAAGGTAATAATTGATCATTTCCAAATACTTCTAAAATTTTAACAGCAAACATGATTCCAAAGACAGAATGAATTAAAGCAAGTATTAAAGGAAGAAGAAAGACTATAGCAATCTGCCTAAATAAGGCTTTATTTATCATTTTTTCTTCAGTTCCTATTTTTCTTAAAATAATAAATCTTTCTCTATTATCACTACTTTCAGATAATTCTTTCAACCCTAAAATAGCAGCACTGCTGATTAAGAAAATTACTCCTAAATAAATTCCAATAAAGACTACCATTGCTGATAGACCAACAGTGGCTTCTTTTATAGCAAGCCTAGTCGAACCACTAGGAAATAGATAACTATTTGCTCTTTCATCATTAGAAAGCTCATTAATACTATCTTCTATTCTTTTAATTTCTTCTTTATCTTTTGTTTTATAATTACCTATCAAATGATTTAAAACTAGATAATCTTCATCTACTACCTCATCACTTACTACGATAATTCCTGTATTTATATGTTGACTAGACATCTCTAAGAAACCATCTTGGCAACTTTTGTATTTTGGCTTTAATAAGTGACCAAACAAATTAATCGTCTCTCCGTTTTCCAACGCTAAATTTCTAATTTTAACCATCGATTTAAAGTCTGCTACAATGATATACTCGTCACTATTTAAAGTATACTCTTCTTTTCCATAGAATCTTGCTACTTTATTGTAGTCACTAATTTTCATAATAGATTCCATTGTATCGTAAGCAAGAAAAGGAAAATTAGTTCTAATCTCTTCTAATCTAGAGCCCAAAGTATGATTCATTGTCAAGTCTTCGGTAGCATACGTATTAACTTCGATGTAATCTCTAAAATAAGATGTAATATCAAAGTCAAATAATTCAAACATCTCTTTTGCCGTAAAAGATGAATTTTTTATTTGTTCGTCGTTGTATCCATAATCTCTGAATTTATCATAATATTTTTCCATGTTCATATTTTGAGAAAACATCGCATCGGCAGGAGACAGACTCTTAATATTTGCATTCATCGAATTTTTCATTGTAAGACAACTTGATAATAAGCAAATTGTTACAAATAACATCAAGCAAATAATGGTTGTAGATAACACCGTCGTATTTATTTTGTTAGAAAACTGTCGTAATGTAAAACTGTTTAGACCCTTATAATAATAATTTTTTAGACTCTTTACTATTCTTAAAATTAAACCTGACAAAGACCAAAAAATTAAAAATGTTGATACTACTCCCATAACAATAGGAATCATTATATCTTCTACATCTTGTAAAGTAAGAAAATCATGCGTAACAATGTAGTAGGCTCTTCCTAAAGTAATAGAAGATAAGATAAATATGATAATGCAAAGATAGGGATTTTTTAATTTAATTTTTTCAGACTTTTTCGCATCATTTAGTAAGTCTATTAACTTGCATTTTCCAACACTTACAGTATTAAATATCATGACGATTAAATACATTATACTAAAGTAAATAATCGTTTTAAAAAAAGCATCTAAAGAAAATACAAAGGTAAATTTGGTAAGATTTGCTTCAAACATATTGGCTACTACTAGACTCATAACTTGCGATATTACTACACCTAATCCTAGTCCTACAAATAAAGATAAAATACCAATAAAGAGTGTTTCGAAAAATAATATTAGTGATATTTTCCTTTTACTCATACCAAGAGTTAAATACACTCCAAATTCCCTCTTTCGTCTTTTAATTAAGAATCTTGAAGCATAAATAATCAAAAAGCCTAATATAAAGGAAACAAAAACACTTACACTAGATAACATCGTCATCATTAGTTCGATTATTTCTTGAGTCGACTTTGAAACATTCATCATTATTGTCTGACTATCAAGAGCATTAAATACATAAAATATTGCTACTCCAACAATAAGAGTAAAGAAATAAATGGCATAATCTTTAATACTTTTTTTAATATTTTTAAAAGATAACTTACAAAGCATCATTTAAATCCCCACCTAGTAGCGTTACAACATCGATGATTCTATCAAAGAATTCTTTTCTAGTACCATTTCCTCTATGAAGTTCTTTGAATATTTTTCCATCTTTTATAAAAATTACTCTTTCAGCATAAGATGCCGTGAAAGCATCGTGAGTAACCATTAAAATTGTAGCCTTCAATTCTTCGTTTAAATAATTAAACTTTTCTAGTAACATACGCGATGATTTTGAATCCAATGCCCCAGTTGGCTCATCGGCAAGTATAAGCTTAGGATTAGTAACTATG
>CANQHY010000090.1 GCA_947623975.1 uncultured Bacilli bacterium | reverse complement strand
AACGAAATATTATACAACATAAGTTTGGTGAAATTTCTAATAATGATATGGTGAAATTTTAAAAAAGGATTAACATAAAACTAAGAATAACTTGAAAATTTAATAAAATCGTTGTATAATAAGAACTCAATTTAAGGGGGGATTACTTGTGAATGTGATTACAATTTCAAAGAAAAAATTTGCAACTCTTGAACCCTTGGTATTATCAAAAGAAATAATAAGTACCGAAGCAGAAATTTATCAATTTGTACACAAAAGAGAACAGAAAATTCTTAAACTTTTGTTTTATCAAGAAGGAAATGTATTTGCAAATAAGCTATACACAATTGAAATGTTAGATACTAATAAAGAATATCTTCCTGACTGTTTTTGTACCCCCGATTCTCTTGTTTCTGTATCTGGCACAATCAAAGGCTTTACTCTTCCTAAAATAGAAGGAAAAACTTTAGTTACTTTATTAAATGATGATTCAATAGATTATAAAGAACATATTTATTATTTGAAAAGGATTGGTGAAATCCTAGATCAAATGAAAGCTATAAGAAAATATACACCACTTAAAAACATTTACTTAAATGATTTACACGAATCAAACTTTATTGCTAATCCCAATAATAAACAATTAACTGTAATCGATTTAGACAGCTGTAAAATTGGCAACAACGAAACAAGTCAAGCAAGATTTCTAACCCCCTCTTCTCTTTTAAACAATGCTACAGGCAAATATAAAACAATAGAAGATTTTGGTAATATGGGATATGTAGAAGCAGATGAACAGACCGATCTTTATTGTTACACAATGATAGTTCTCAATTATCTAGCAAAAGAAAATGTTGATGAGATGAATTTGGAGGAATTTTATAATTATTTAAATTACTTAAATTATATTGGTATAAACAAAGAACTTATTGATGCATTTTCTAGAATTGTTATAAATAAACCAAATGAAAATGTTGGAAAGTATCTCGACTCATTAACAAGAGAAAATATAGTAAGAGCTAGAAATACTGTATATAAAAAGGTAAAAGAAAATAAAAAAAGATAAAAAGAAATATAACTATGACTTCTGTTACGTATTTCTTTTTATTTTTTACATAAAATTTATTGGTGATACTATGTTTTTAAAAAAAGTTGATGAAAGAATAAAAGTAGTTCTTTTAATAATAATTTTTCTGTTTTCTTTTATTGTAGCAAGAGTCATCTATATTCAACTATTTCAATACAATAAATTAACTACTCTTGCCAACGATCTTTGGAGTAGGAATTTACCTCTTGCTGCTGACAGAGGTCTAATTTTAGATAGAAATGGCGTAGTTTTAGCCGATAATATTACGACAACTAGTCTTGTTTTAATACCAGGTCAAATAAAAAATAAAGATGAGGTGTCAAAAATATTAGCAGAAATTATAGGTGTTTCAAAGGAAGAAATGGATAAGCATGTCTACAAAGTTACCTCTATTGAAAGAGTACATCCCGAAGGAAGAGGACTATCTTATGATATAGCGGATAAAATAGATAGTTATAAATTTGATGGTGTCTATTTAGTAAAGGAATCTAAAAGATATTATCCCTATGGTAGTATGTTATCTCATGTTTTAGGTTATGTTGGAATAGATAATCAAGGACTATCTGGAATAGAATTACAGTACAATAAATATTTAACTGGAGAAAATGGAGCAATAAAATATTTCTCCGATGCCAAAGGTAACAGTTTAAAGTTATCAGATATATATGTAGCACCACAACAAGGAATGAACATCGAGTTAACAATCGACTACAATATTCAATTATCACTAGAAAGAGAATTAGATAACATAGTATCGATGTTCTCACCAGATATGGCTCTTGCTTTAGTAATGGACCCTAATACCGGTGAAATATTGGGAATGAGTTCACGTCCTAACTACGACTCTAATAACTATCAAAATTATAGTGTAGAAACAATAAATCGTAACCTTCCTATTTGGGCATCATATGAACCCGGTAGTACTTTTAAAATAATAACTACAGCAGCCGCTGTCGAAGAAAAAATAGTTGATCTTGAAAAAGATACGTTTTATGACTCTGGATCTGTTGTTGTTGGTGGAGCAAGGATTGGCTGTTGGAAAGCAGGTGGACATGGTCATCAGACCTTCCTTCAAGTTTTAGAAAACTCCTGTAACCCAGGTTTTGTAAAGCTAGGATTAGATCTCGGTAAAGAAAAACTTTTCTCCTATCTCGATTTATTTGGTTTTGGTAGTAAAACAGGAATTGATTTAAATGGTGAAGGAACAGGAATAATATTTCCCCTTGACAGAGTTGGAGATTTGGAACTTGCCACAACAGCATTTGGCCAAGGTGTAAGTGTAACACCGATTCAACAAGTAACAGCCGTAAGTGCCGTAGTAAATGGTGGTAACTTATATAAACCATATATCGTAAAAAGATTTTTAGAACCCGAAACAAACAGCGTAATTAAAACTTACGAAAAAGAGTTAGTTAGAAAGACAATTAGTGAACAAACAAGTGCAACAATGCGATATGGACTTGAAAGTGTCGTAGCAAGAGGTGGAGGAAAATATGCTTATATTGATGGCTATCGCGTTGGTGGAAAAACGGGAACTGCTCAAAAAGTAAAAGATGGAAAATATTTAGTAAATAACTATATAATGAGTTTTATGGCAGTAGTACCTGCTAATAATCCTCGTGCAGTTTTATACCTTGCTATTGATAACCCTAAAAATACTGCTTTATTATCAAGTTATACGACTGCCCCTATTGCTAGAAAAATACTTTTAGATATAATCGATGCTTTGAATATTGAAAAACAAGAAGGAGGTATAGAAAAAGTAAAGCAATGGGATGATATTACATATATGGAAGTTCCTAATTTAATTGGAAAAACAGTAAAAGAAGCAAAAAAAGAATTATATCCTGTGGAAATAGAATATTCGGGTATAGGAACAAAAGTAATAGAACAATCACCAAGTGCTGGAACTAAGATTGACATAAACAGTAAAGTAAGATTATTACTGGGAGAATAACACTAATATATATAATGGCAATTAAAAAACCTATAAAGTGAGTCTTTAACTAAAGTCCACATTATAGGTTTTAATTTTTATATTAATTATTTAATTATTTTCTTTATTATCTTTATACTCTTTGTATATATCGGTATTTTTTTCTAAAAATTTCTCATGTTCTTCTAAATTATTTTCATAAACTGTGCCGAGATTATAAGACTCGGCAATTTGTTTTTTATTATTTTTCTTTTTTTTATCCATACTATCACCATTTATATGGTGTACAATTTAGAATTTTTTATTCCATCACTAAGAATTTAAATTATCTTCCAATTCTTCTTCATTCCAAATAGTAATACCTAGTGATACAGCTTTATCATATTTGCTACCTGGATTTTCTCCTACTATTACAACGGATGTTTTTTTGCTTACAGAATCACTTGTTCTTCCACCAAAATGTTCGATTTTTTCTTTTAATTCATCCCTTGTGTAATTAGTAAGTGTTCCCGTTATTACAAATGTCTTATTTAAAAACATCTCTTTTTCTTCATTTTTTTCTCCTAAGTACAAAGTATTTACCCCTATTTTCTTTAAATCTTCAATGAGTTTTATATTTTTTTCTTTTGAAAAATATTCCTTTATACTTTTAGCAATTATTTCACCAATATCTAGTATACTAGTTAAATCTTCAATGGTAGCATTTATAAAATTATCGATGCTTTCGTATTTTTTGGCTAATATTTTGGCTGTTTTTTCACCGACATTTTCAATTCCCAAAGCAAATATTAATTTTTCTAGTGAATTATTCTTAGACTCTTCAATAGCATTTAATAAGTTGTCTACACTTTTGTTACCAAAACCTTCAAGTTCTATTAAATCCTCACGGTAATCTTTCAAATTATAAATATCAATTATACTTTTAATAAATCCCATATTATAAAAATCTTCGATAATTCTTTCACCTAAACCACTTATGTTCATCGCATGTCGATCGACGAAATGGATTAGTCCTTCAATATTTCTAGCATCACAATTAGGATTCATACAAAAATAATCTACTTGATCTTCTTTTTTTTCTAAAATACTACCACAAATAGGACAGTTTTTAATCATAACAAAATCTTTTTCAGTTCCATTTCTTCTATCTTTAAGTCTTTCAACTACCTCGGGAATAACATCTCCTGCCTTTCTAATAGAGACAACATCTCCAATTTTTAAATCTTTTTGTTTTACATAGTCCTCATTATGAAGAGTTGCTCTTCTAATAGTAGAACCTTGAACTAAAACAGGATCAAGCACCGCATTTGGTGTAATCTGTCCAGTTCTTCCTACTGTAAAAACTATGTCTCTAAGTTTTGTTAAAACCTGTTGGGCAGGGAACTTATACGCAGTAGCCCATCTAGGATATTTAGCTGTAAATCCCATTATTCGCTGATCCATCAAATTATTAAGTTTTATAACAATTCCATCGATATCGTAAGGAAGAGAATCTCTTATTTTTTTCTTTTCTTCAATGAAAGATAAAATACCTTCAACACCATCAACTAACCTGTTATTAGGATTAACTTTATAACCTAAATCTTTCATA
>CANQHY010000089.1 GCA_947623975.1 uncultured Bacilli bacterium | reverse complement strand
AATACTCCCACAAACAAAGTTCACCTTTGTTTGTTACCTACATTATAAATCGGTGAAATTTTAACTAATGATTAACAACATTTTGTTGAAAAATAAAGAAAAAGTACTTACATGTACTTTCCCATTTGCTTCATCATTTGATTTACCTGTTTTTGTGAAGGCGTCCTTCCCATCTGCGTCATAAGAGCTTTTATCATCTCTTCATTTATTGGTGGATTTTTCTTCAAATATTTCATCATATATTTTCTCGCTATAAAAAATCCAATAACTGCCCCTACAATCAACAATCCTAACACTTTTAATATATCTAAGAATAACTCCATATCATCATCTCCTGTACATAATATACTAAAAATATTTAATTTAGACAAGTATTTTTAATTTGATTAACATAGAAATAATCATGGTTTATAAAGTCACAAACGAAAATATTATCTTCCTCTTCTTTGAGAAACTCAAAAAACTCAGGACAATTTTTATTACAATTTATTAAAATATAAGAGTTTTTAATTTTCATTATACTAACCTCATCTTTGTAAAGATTATTAATAATATGTTCATCGCCTTTTTTACAATATTTCATCTTATTGTGGAGTTTTACGAATAATTTTTTATCTAGCTCTCCTTTATTAAAATTACTAGCAATTTGCCTAAATAAATTATTGCCATATTCTAATTCATCTCTTCGAAAGTGATAGAGTTGATTTAAAAAATTATATAGAACGCTAGGCGTTTCTTTGTATATATCATAAAATTCTTTTTTTATTTTAAATGCATAATAAATTCTCATTTTAATCACCACTTTAATGATAGTAAAAATGCTCTGAAAAAATTGTCAAAAAAAGAAAAGCCAAACACTTTTCTATTTTAGTAACTCTTCTATTTTTGGTACTATATTTTCAACAGTAAAGCCAAACTCTTTTAAAATATCTCCTCTTTTGCCACTGGCACCAAAACGGTTAACTGTAAACAAATAATCATCGTCTTTTACGTATTTATACCATGATAGTGATGATGATGCTTCTATTACAAAAGTTTTAACATTAGAAGGCAAAATCTCTTCTTTATACTCTTTAGGATTAGCTTCAAATCTCGACATTGACGGCATACTTACTAATCTTATTCCATATCCCTTTTCTAAAAGAGCATTGTATACATTAACAGCAAGTTCTAATTCTTCTCCAGTAGCAATGATAATGGCTTTTAATTTTTTGGCTTCTTTTTTTATAATATAAGCTCCTTTTATTACTTCACCACTATTAGTAGAATCCTGAATTAAAACTTTATTTCTCCCCAATACTAAGGCAGCAGGTTTTCTAAGTTGCAATACTGCTTTGTATGCTCCAATTACCTCGTTAGCATCTGCTGGACGATAAGTATCAAAATTAGGAAGGGCACGTAACATAGCCAATTGTTCAACAGGCTCATGAGTTGGACCATCCTCGCCTACACTTATCGAATCGTGCGTAAATACATAAATAACGGGTAAATCCATAAGAGCACTCATTCTAAGACCAGGTTTTAAGTAGTCAGAAAAAGAAAAGAATGTCGATACAAATGGTGTTAAATTAGAAAGTGCCATTCCATTAGCAATAGAAGCCATAGCATTTTCGCGAATACCAAAATTAATATTTCTACCACCAGCTGTATCTGAGCTAAAATCTAGCGTATCGTTGATTCGTGCTGTAGTAGACTTAGACACATCGGCACACCCTCCTATCAAGAAAGGATAACTTTTAGAAATAGAATTTATGATTTTTCCAGAAACATTTCTAGTTGCATCTTTACCATCTTCAGGATAATCATAATAAATATCTTTTATCTTTATTGGCAATTTATTATTCTTTAAAAGTTCTAAATCGCTTAATAACTCATTATCAAGACAGCCTATAGCTTCATTCCATACTCTTATCTTATCTTTATTTCTCTTTTCAATATGATTATGAAAATTATCTTTTGCCTCAAGCGAAATAGTAAAAGGTATTTCTCTTACACCTAATTTATTTTTAATATCTAAAATATCATTTTTATCAAGTGGCGATCCATGAACTAACGAAGTACCCTCATTTTTGCTATATTTTCCAATTGTCGTCTTTATTTCAATAATAGTAGGCTTTTTAGGCAAAGCTCCATTTTTAGCCTTAGTTATAGCATCGTCGATATCGAAAGTATTCTCACCATCGTTGACTAATAAATAATTCCAATTCATTGCTTCAAATCTTTCCTTAATATTTTCATTAAAAGATGTTTTTAATGCACCATCCAAAGTAACATCATTAGAATCATATAATACGATAAGTTTATGTAGACCTAAAAGTCCCGCTAAAGAACAAGCTTCATAGCTCAAGCCCTCCATTAAATCTCCATCGCCACAAAGAACATAAGTATAATAATCAAATATATTTTTCCCAAAATGTTGACGTAAAAAGCATTCACTTATAGCAAGACCAACACTTGTAGCAATCCCTTGCCCTAAGGGTCCTGTCGATACATCGACACCACTAGTTATGCCAACCTCTGGATGTCCCGGTGTGACAGAAGAAAATTGTCTAAACCTTTTCAACTCATCAAATGGTATATCAAATCCTGCCATAAATAAATTAGCATAAAGCAAAGCAGACCCATGTCCTGCTGACATTACAAAACGGTCTCTATTTAACCATTTATCGTTATTAGTGTCCACTGTCATGTGATTATAGTACAAGGTCGTAAGTATCGGAGCTGCTCCTAAAACTATTCCTGGATGTCCACTTTGTGCTTCATCAATCATATCAATTCCTAAAGCTCTAACATTATCTACTATTTTTTTTAAATCGTTTGGTTCTTCCTTTCTCAAAGCTTTCATATTTCCTTCCTTTCATTTCTATTTAGTTAGCTCATCGTATAATCTTTCTAAGACTACGGCTACTCCTTCATTATCATTGGAAAGCGTAACATAGTCAGCTATCTTTTTTAAATCTTCGGAAGCATTTCCCATAGCTACCTTAAATTTAACACTATTAAGCATCTCTATATCATTATTAGAATCTCCAATAGCCATTGTTTCATCTTTATTAATTTTAAGATAATCACACAATATTTTAATAGCATTACCTTTAGAAACACAAGAATTAGTGATATCGAAAAATAAATTTTTACTATTTAAGTTAGTATTTCTATTTGAAATCCTCAAATCTTTTAAACTGGCAAAATCATTCTCAAATTTCTTTAATGTCTCCAAATCTTTAAATTGTACAATGAATTGAGCTATTTCTTTGTCTAACATTAAAGAAGGAGAATCTACCACTTTACGGCCAATATTTTCAGAATTTTTATTAGTATAATTTTTATATAAATAATTACTTAGAAAGAAAAGATTATATTTTTTTATTAGTTCTACTACAGCAGTAATATTTTCCCTAGATATTAAACTACTATAAACTATATTGTCGTTTGCATAATTATATATTTCGGCACCATTTGAAGAAATAACATAATTACTTGCAGAATATTGCTTACTAAGTGATACGGTATATGCTACGTTTCTTCCAGTTGTAAATACTACAGGTATTCCAATATTTGCTAATTTTTCAATAATTCTTTTATGTCTAATACTAATTTTTTCATTATTATCTTTAAGTGTACCATCTAAATCGACAAATACTATCTTAACACCGTTCATATTATGCCTCCATTGTCACAGTTAATATAATACAATAAAAATCATTTCTAGTAAAGAAAAGATTGCTCATATCTTTAGATTTTCACCAATTTAAAAAAATTTTGCAAATTATTTTAACTGCAAAATTTTTTTATTTGATTCCTGAATTTTTTCCTCAGTATCTGCAAAATCATACTCCGAAGAATCGATAATTGGAATAGATAAATTATTTCTTTCCAAAGTTGATTTAATAAAGGCAATTTCACTTTTTACTTGTTTTATGCCACATTCATTAAGTCTACGATTTAATGGATAACCAACAGCAAGCATTTTACTAGTCGGAATAGGTTTATTTGTTTGAACCTCATCTAAATAATAAGAAAACCTTTCGTCACCATCACTAAACAAAATATCTTTTCCTTCATAATAATAGCCAAATTCAGGATCTATATAGTTTGGAAATTTTATTCCCTCTATATTTGGTTCTATCACAAAACAAATACTGCCAGGAATTAACTCGTCATATGAAGATCTATATTCATAGAGCATATCATCGTCCATAAGAGTTTTTTGAGTTAGTGAAATCCAGTTATTGCCATTAAAAATATTGTTTTTATCACTTGGTTTATTTTCCATCATTGCACGTGGCAATATATAACCAGAATCTAAAATTTGAATTAACCTTTCCATATTAAGATTTCTAATACTGTGATAATAATACGGTTGCATTTCTTTTTCCCCCTTTAACAGAAACTGTTCAATTATATCACATTTATTCTAAAATTGCAAAAAAAAATTTAGATTACGTTAGATATTAAAATCTATATTCAAATTCACAAGAAAAATTACTTACTAAATTAGAAAAACAAGACTAAAAAATAATAAAGCCCTTATTTTATAAGGGCTAATTAACATCTGGTGCGGGTGTCGTAGATATCTACAACTCTTATCAAAGTACGAATGATATAAATATCACTCACTAATAAAAT
>CANQHY010000088.1 GCA_947623975.1 uncultured Bacilli bacterium | reverse complement strand
TATTTGCGTTTTCTTTTTGTAAAAATAGTTCTCTCATGTTATATTATATGTGGGAGGTAATTATGAACATTAAGATAGAAAGACTTAACAGTACTTTTGTAAAAGAAATAAGTTATATTCTACAGAATGAAATAAAAGATGAAGATATAAAATTTGTAACAGTAACTGATTGTGATATAAGTAGTGATTTAAGTTATGCTAAAGTATATGTAACTGTCTTAGATGATACTAAAAGAGAAAATACCCTGAAAGCTTTAGATGGTGCTAAAAGTTTTATACGTGGCGAGCTTAGTAAAAGGGTAGAAATAAGACATACGCCAGAATTAAAATTTATATTTGATGAATCAATTGAATATGGGAAAAAAATAGAGGACTTAATTGAGTCTATTCACGATAAAGGAAAGAAGTAGAGTAATATGAAAATAGAAAGAAAATTTTTAATAGATGAATTGCCAAATTTAGATGGTTGTATATATTCTAATATCAATAGTGGGTATATTAGTTTTATTCCTTATATTAGAATAAGAAAAAATGATGACAAATATTTTATAATGAAAAAAGAATATTTAGCACCACAAGAAGATGAGCTTGAAACTGAAACAAACAAAGATACTTTTAATATATTAGCTAGTGTGGTAAATGGAAGAATGATTTCAAAGACTAGATATTTCCTTCCGTTTGAAGATGGGAATATTGTTAAATTAGATATTTATCACGATGAACTTGAAGGACTTGCTACAGCAAAGGTAGCATTTAAAAATAAAGCTGATGCTCAAGAATATAATCGACCAGGATGGTTTGGCGAAGAAATAACAAACGATAAAAATTATGATGATAGTTACCTTTCGACAGTAGAAGATATTCCTTTTGCTAAAAAAGAAGGTTTTAAAAAGGTATATACTAAAAAATAGCTTTACAGCTTTTGTGTAAATTTTAAAAAAAGTAACTCATTATTATTCATAAAAAGAATTTATTATGATATACTTTAATTGTCTAAGAGAATAGATATGTTTTTTATAAAACCGACTAAGTAACGATACGGGAGTTCGGATCGAGTCAACTTGTGTTGAATGCCTGTTATTAACAGGAATCCTAATGGTTGAGTATGGACACCCACCTGCAATAAGCGGGTTTTATCGTACATAACTATCTTTTGGGCATTTTTTTATGCCTAAATATTGGAGGTAAATATGTTTGATCGCCTAGAGCTTTTGATTGAAAAAGATAATCTTTTAAAGATAAAGAAGAAAAAAGTCCTTATCGTAGGTATTGGTGGTGTAGGAGGAAGTGCTATTGTGTCACTTGCTAGAAGCGGCATAAAAGATATTGTCTTAATCGATTATGATACTGTCGATATTTCAAATATAAATAGGCAAGTAGTAGCTTATCAATCTACTGTTGGCAAAAAGAAAATCGATGTAATGGAAAAAATATTAAAAGCGATAAATAGTGAATGTAAAATAAAAAAATACGATGTTTTTTTAGATAAAAATAATATAGAGGAAATACTAGATTGTGAAAAGCCGGATTACATAATTGATGCTTGCGATTCTAAGGATACAAAAATGGAAATAATAAGACAATCTTTGCATAGAAAAATAAAATTTATAACGGCTATGGGAACAGGAAATAAAATAGATCCTAGTCTTCTTGAGATAACCGATATAAGAAAGACCAAAAACGATCCACTCGCAAGAATTTTTAGGAAATGGGTAAAAGATAATAAAATAAAAGAAAAAATTCCGGTTGTGTCATCCTGCGAGGTTCCTCTTAGAAAAGGAAAAGTTGTCGCATCTTCTAGTTTTGTTCCTAATAGTGCTGGTCTTTTAATGGCAAGTTATGTAATTTGCGATATAATAGATAAGGAGGGACGGGTTTAGATGAAAATAACAGTAAATGGTTATGCTAAAAAGCAAATTAGCCCTGATGAGGTTATCGTTAATTTGTATTTTACTAGAAGAGCCGAAACTTATGAAGAAGCAGTTAATAAAGGTTTTAATGATATATATACTTTTAATACATTAGTACTTTTAGAAAACGGTTTAAAAGATGAGGACTTAAAAAGTTTAGGTTTTTCTGTAAGCGAAGAAAAAATCTATAATGAGGAAACTAAAAAGAATGAGGTTGTTGGTTATGTTTTTAGTGAAAATGCAAAACTTACTCTAGATTATGATAACGAACTTTTAACTAATATATTGAAAGCGATAACTACTAATAATATTTCTGTAGAATTTAATTTAAATTTTGGAATAAAAGATGAGTCTTCTTGCGAAAAAGAATTAATTAATAAAGCTTATCTTGATGCTTTAGACAAAGCTAATGTTATAGCAAATGCTGCAAGATCCAAGGTAGAAGGTTGTCTAAGTATTGAAGCTCAAGAGCTTGGTAGATCTTTTTTGTCTAATACGGCCTTTGATAAAAGTTTACTTAAGATTAATAATTCGGCTTTTGATACCAATATTATTCACCCCGAAGATATAACAGTAGAAAAGGTATTAACGGCTATATTCGAAGCTGAATAACAAGTGTTAACATTTTTTTGTTGACAACCTGAAAATACTATTATATAATTTTATTTAGATGAAACGGAGGTTATTGTATGGCAGTTAGAATTAGATTAACTAGAATGGGTGCTAAAAAGAAACCTGTTTACAGAATTGTTGCAAGTGATTCAAGAAGACCAAGAGATGGCCAATATATCGAATTGATTGGAACTTATAATCCTGGTAATGGTACATCTACAATTTCAGAAGAACTTGCTATGAAATGGCTTAACGAAGGAGCTCTTCCTACAGATACAGTAAGAAACTTGTTTAGCCAAAAAGGTATTATGAAGAAATTTGCTTTAGCAAAGACTACTAAAAAGGAAAATAAGTAATTATGGATTTAGTAGAATTAACTAAGGAAATAGTATTATCTTTAGCTAAAGATAAAGACAGTGTGAATGTTAAAGAATTTGAAACTGACGAAGAAAATACTATTTTAATTGAAGTAATGGTATCAGCTGATGATATCGGAAGAGTAATTGGAAAAGAAGGAAAAAATGCGAAAGCTATTAGAACTTTAGTCCAAGCTAGTAGTTATCTTAAAGACAATAAAAAAGTTAAGATAAATATTGACAGTTTTTAGAACCTTAAAGGGTTCTTTTTTCTTGTTATTAGCCATTAAATATAATATAATTATTTTAGGTGGTTAGAATGGATGACGATGAAAAATTACCTGTTCATGTAGGAATTATAATGGATGGCAATGGTCGATGGGCTAAAAAAAGGGGACTTCCTAGAAGCATGGGACATAGAGAAGGTGCCAAAAATTTAAAAAAATTGCTAAAATATATTTATACTAAAAATATTAAAGTAGTTAGTCTTTTTGCTTTTTCAACGGAAAATTTTAAACGCGACGCTAGTGAGGTTAGCTATCTTATGCAATTGATAGAAAAGTTTTGCAAAGATGAAAAAGAAGAGTTTATTGGGCAAAGAGTAAGAGTAGTATTTTCTGGTAGTTCTAATAATTTAAGTCAAAATCTTTTAAAAGCAATGCATGAATTAGAAGATGCTACTAGAGAATTTAGTGATAAAATTCTAAATATTTGCTTTAATTACGGTGGTCGTAATGAAATAGTAGATGCTACTCGTAATATTGCTATGATGGTTAAAAATAATGAGATTGATATAGATGACATAACGGAAGAATTGTTAGATAATAATATGTATAATAAGCTTCCACCGCTTGATTTTGTAATAAGGACTAGTGGTGAAATGCGAATTAGTAATTTTATGCTTTGGCAATCTTCTTACGCAGAATATTATTTTCCAAGTGTGTTGTTTCCTGATTTTGACTCTAGAGAATTTGATATAGCTCTTAGTGAATATAGCAAAAGAAAAAGAAGATTTGGAGGTGTTGTCGTAGATGAAAAAGAGAATAACTAGTGCAGGTATATTGTTAGTTGTATTTATTCCTTTTTTGATTTTGGGTGGTCTTCCTTTTGCAATGCTTATGGCAGTTCTATCAGTTTTGTCATTATATGAGCTTTTGACAACAAGACATAAAATAAGAAGAATTCCTGCTGCCATTGAATTATACTCATATATTTTAGTTTTATTTTTCACACTAAATAACTATAACGTTGCTGATGTATTCTATATGTTGGATTATAAGCTGATGGCCTTTTTGGTTTTGATAAATTTATCACCTTTAGTATTTATTGAAGATAAAGATAAATATAATTTAACAGATGCTTTATTTTTAATAGGGGCTACACTTTTTGTGGGACTTACATTCAATCTGTTAGTGTTGATTAGAAATTATGATATTTCTTATGTAATATACTTATTTTTAATTACTATTATTACCGACACTTTTGCATATTTTACAGGAATGTATATAGGCAAAAGAAAATTAGCTCCCAAAATATCACCTAAGAAAACCGTTGAAGGTCTAATTGGTGGAACTTTAATGGGAACCTTCATACCAGTTATGTTTTATATTGGAGCAATAGGAAAGGCTAATATATTAACAGTTATTTTTGTAACGTTGTTGTTATCATTACTTGGCCAGCTTGGTGACTTGGTCTTTTCTTCAATAAAGCGGGAATTTGGCAAAAAGGATTTTTCAAATCTTATCCCGGGACATGG
>CANQHY010000087.1 GCA_947623975.1 uncultured Bacilli bacterium | reverse complement strand
CGCCTGACGCTATTTTATGAGCTAAAGTATTGATTTTTCAAGGTGCGAACCCCATTTTTAATATGGGAAGTTTGAGTCTATAATATTAAGCCATTCAAATAGAAGAGGTATACGGATGACCGCTGGCAGTGTTGGCAAAATAATGTATAACGATAAAAGAGTGCTTTTGTGGATATTAATGTTGCTTTGGGCTATATCGTTTTTTTTCGTTATCATTTTTGGGGAGTTATGGATCACCAACTACATTTTTCTATATTTATTCATGGGGATACTGATCTTTTCGGTAAGTGAAAAATGGTTGTCCTCGATGACATTGTTTTATATTATGTACACTATTTCGATCGGTGGAAGTGCCTTTTTTATGTGGAAAGAAAACTGCTCATTTTCATATGATCCATTTACCGTTATTCTTGGTGGGTTATTCTGTTCAATTATAGGATATTTATTTGGTCTCAAATTTTTACATAAAACTAAAATTCGAGTAAAATTAAATTTAAAGATGAGCGGGATTCAGATAGGCTGGACAAATGTCTTGTATTTTTCTTATTCGTTGGCAACAATTGCCTGTTTCCTTTATTTTTTAAAAAATCGAACCTTTTTACTTCATAATATAAATGAGGGGCGGCTATCTGCGGCAAGCGGCAATGGATTTTTATTATATTTATTAAAGCTTCATATAATGATTATCCCAATGATGTATGAAGAATACCAAAAAGGCAAGATTCACAAGATTTTGTTTATTTTTCTTTTCCTATTTGCCAGCATACAATTATTAGTTACTGGTTTCAGAACACCTTTAGCATCCATGCTTTTAATTATAATTATTATAAATATATATAATGCTAAAATTAATATTAAAAAGGCGCTCTCCTTAATGGTACTTTTATTCTTTGCTTTTTTATTATATGGAGCATATAGGAATTATGCGGATATTAGTAGTATCTATAAAATGATTAGAAATCATATGTTTGCAGATGCTCAAAATCTAAACAGGGTTTTTTTAACGTTTCCAAACAAAATAAAATATCAACATGGATATACTTATATAATCAATTTAATAATGCTCAAACCAGGTCCCGACATGGATTATACTCTATGGGTAAAGCAAGCTCTGCAGATGTCTTTCAGTGGAGGGGGTGTCACCCCTACAATTTTGGGCGAATTTTACATGAATTTTGGTTATCCATTTATTTATATCGGAATGTTATTATTAGGAATTGTAATGGCAAAAATCGATAATTGGATCACAAAAGGTAAAATTAATTTCTGGAAAGCGTATGTTATGCTTCAAATTGCTTCAAGTTGTAGTGGGGGAATTGCAAATGTATACCTTACTCCACTTGTTTTTAGCGCTTATTATTTTTTTATCAAACCATTTAAAAATAATACCGATGTTGAGAGTGCTTTAAATTGATTTTTAAAGAGCCAGAACACAGGAAGGATGGTCTGAAATGAGTAAAAATACTAAAATTATAACCTATTATTTACCGCAGTATTATGAAACAAAAGAAAACAATAATTGGTGGGGTAACGGTTTTACTGAATGGGTTAATGTAAAAAATGCTAAACCATTGTTTAAGAATCATGACCAGCCCAAAAAGCCTTATAATGCAAACTATTATTGCCTGTTAGATGAAAACACGCTTAAATGGCAAGCTGCTTTGGCATCAAAAAATGGTATATATGGTTTCGCATTCTATCATTATTGGTTTAAAGGTAGATTACTTTTAGAGCGACCGATAGATATTGTGCATACAAACAAAGATATTAACATAAAATTTATGTTATTTTGGGCAAATCACACTTGGTATAAATCCAAAGAAGGGAAAAAAGAAATTCTTATAAAGCAATCCTATGGCCAGTTAGAGGATTGGAGAAAACATTATTTGTACTTTAGAAATTTTTTTACGGATGAAAGATATATAAAAGATGATAATATGCCAGTGATAGGTATTTATATGCCACAAGATATAATCGAAAAGGATAAAATGTATGCCAAATGGAATCAATGGGCCATTGCAGATGGTTACAATGGTATTAAAATAATAGAAAGTCTGAATCATAAAAGCGAAATTTTAAATTTTAAAAGGAGTTGTGTAAATAATCAATATAAAATAGCAGGAGTACTTCGCGAGCCCAATTTGGCAAAGGAAATTATTTTAAGACGTCCAGATATTAAATTAAAAAAAGTCATACAGAAACCAACAAAGCCTTTTATTTATTCGTATAAAAAAATAATGGAAAATGAAAAGAAAACTGCCTTGCAATATGCAAAAGAAAATAATATTTATCTAGGTATAAATACAAACTGGGATAACACTCCTAGACATGGTATTTATGGGGAAGTATTTCAAAATTTTGATGTAAATAAGTTCAAAGAAATTTTTTTTAATATGTACAAAATCTCATGTTTAAACAAAAAAGAATATATCTTTATTAATGCATGGAATGAATGGGCCGAGGGGATGTATTTAGAGCCAGATAATATTTATGGAAATGCTCTTTTAGAAGCAATTAATGAAATACGAAAAATGGAATTTTAATATTGGAAAATTTTTTAGAGTTAGACATTTATAAACAACACTTATTTACCCAAAGAACTACTAGTTATGAGAATGGAGGATATTATGTTTGAACAATTTAATCACAAAAAATTTAATCATTGTTATACAATGGGTACACGTTTAAATTTTAACTGGGATGGAACCATATCACTTTGTCATGGTATAGAAGTGGGCGATTACATTATTGGAAACATAAAGGAAAATATTAATAAAGATTGGTTTGAAAAAAAAATGACTGAAATTTTAGAAAAATGTGAAAACAATGACCAGAATTTACTTTGCTTAAAATGTTCAAATTATAAAGAAAATTATTTTGAATTCACCGGAATAAATATTATTACAATTAATACGGCCAGTATATGTAATTGCAAATGCATCTATTGTGGTACCTGGTCACTAAAATCCCAATTTGCATATGATGTCTTACCTTATTTAAAGGAATTAGAAGCTGCTGGATTAATTGATGAAAAATGCTTTTTTGATTGGGGTGGTGGAGAACCTTTACTTAACAAATATTTTGAAAAAACGTTTCGATATTTGGAAAAAAGAAAATATATTCAAAGAGTAAATACAAATTCCTTAATTTATTCAGATTTTTTAGCCGATGCATTGTCCCGTGGTAATTGCATTTTAAGAACAAGTTTAGATGCTGGAAATAAATATACTTTCTATAAAATGAAAGGACTGAATTGTTTTGAGCAGACATGTCAAAATATAAAAAAATATGCCGAAGTAAGTTCTCGGCCTATTACTGTTAAATATGTGCTGACTAGTGAAAATTCAAATTCGGAAAGTATCAACGATTTTTTAGATTTTTGCCAAAGTATTAAATGCAAAGTTATCTTAGACGCAGATTTAAATTCATATTCCAATTTAAATTATCATGGCCCTTTGTTCTTTTCTTATAAGGATTTGTCAGAAGCACAAAGATTTTTAGCTTTAGCCAAAGTAAGAAATATAGATATTTCAGTTGGATATGTATATACATCAAATACCGAAACTCCTGGGCGAGATTTCAACTCTATAGATGACGAAAAGGTGTATAACTATAAAATACCTGATTCACTTCCCAAACAAATATCCGACAAGGATATCTTTTGTAACAATTGTTATCCATCATCATATGGAAGTATCGACGCTATGATAAACCTTGCGGGCGGTAATTTTATAGCATATTCAGATGGATTAATAGGAGAAATAGAAACTGCTTCAATTAAAGAAAATGGAGGAAATATTCTTCATAAGTATAACAGAAAGTACTTAAATAATGCCATAAATGGAGCTGTTACGTTAAATGTACCGTTAATATTATGTACAGAAGACTATGAAGGTTGTATGCGTAAAATTAATAATAATGCAAACATTGACATCAAACGATTAAAGATTATCGTAATGGATGACTTTCGCTATATTGAGCAAGAAAAGGGCTATAAATTTAAGTATATTATCATTAAAATAATTAAACGCCTTAAAAGAATTGGAATCGACATATAATCATTATGGAAAGAATTAATAATTCGATAAGAAATATTAAATATGGTTTTTTTGCAAGTATAATAAGTACTTTTATGAAATTCTTTACACGAACAATAATGATATATACCATTGGGGTAAAGTTCGTTGGACTTGACAGTGTCTTTTTATCAATTATTGGAATCTTGAACTTGACTGAACTAGGATTTTCTAATGCCGTAAATTTTAGTCTCTATAACCCTGTCGAGAGAAAAGATTATAATTTAATAAACTGTATTTTAAATTATTATAAGAAAATTTACAGGTGCATTGGTTGCTTAATAACTATATTGGGAATCTTACTAGTGCCTTTTTTAAACAAAATAGTAACCGAAGAAATACCTCAAGGTCAAAATATTTACATTTTATATTTTATAGCATTATTCAATACTGGAATTGGATATTTCCTGTTTGCATATAAATCTTCTATTTTCATTGTCAACCTGAAAAATAAAGAAATTAGTTATATAAAAACAATACTGTCAATTGTACAATGTATATTACAAATTATTGCATTGATAAAATTTAAGAGTTATTTTCTATATATATTAATTACGCCAATAATAACCATATCGAATAATATACTTATTTCGATAAGAGCTAAAAAATATTTTCCATACTATAGGGCTGTTGGAAGATTGCCTTACATCGAGCAAAGAAATATTCAAAAAAATGTTATCGGATTGTTTATACAAAAGGTAGGAACGGTTGTTTTTTCTTCTGTTGATAACATAGTTATATCTGCCTTTTTAGGTATTACTGAAGTAGCTTTATATAATAATTATTATTATGTTACTCAAACTTCCCACACCATTTGGTGCGATGAACCTTGAAAAATCAATACTTTAACCGATAAAAATGGCATAAAC
>CANQHY010000086.1 GCA_947623975.1 uncultured Bacilli bacterium | reverse complement strand
CCATAGCTTCATAACCATCTTCAATAAAACTATTAGCCTCATCTTTCGCTAATACTTCAATTTCGTGTTTAGAATAGCCTGGCATTACGCGTTCAGGCATTTTAATGCCTTCGTTTTCGTAATATTCACGCATTCTTTGGTTAGCTTCTTGAATATTATTAGTTCCTAAACCGGCATTTAAAACTGCTTCGGTATCCCGATAATCAGCTAATTGTTTGGCTTGTTCTCTTTCTAACTTATCAAGTTTTCTTCTAACCCTTTTGTCCACAATTTCATTTAGTTCCTCGTCAGTTACGAAACGACCTTGTGGCTTACTATCTTCTTCTGTTTCTTCAGTAGAATTTTCCTTACTTTCTTCCACTTCAGCGGTATCAGTTAGTTCTATACCTCCCTCGTTTTTTTCTACTGTTTGAGCGTCAGTATTTTCAGTAACTTCTTCTGTTACATTTTGGATTTCATCTTCCATTTTCTTTCCTCCTATTTTTTGGTAAGTGTTTTGCTTCACTATCCCACAGCTTTTTTATGGTCATCAGGCTTTGGACCATATAAAAACCCAATATTCCTATCGGGTTATTACCTTTATGAAACTTGCATAACTTGTCCAATTAATTGATTGCCCTGTTGGGCGATATTTTCTATTTCGCTATTATTTTGCATATTCATTTGAGCCTGTTGTTTCATTTGCATAGCTTGTTGTTCCAATGAATCAATTTGTTTTTGAGATTCTTGCCGTTTTCTCATAATTTTTTCCAATCTTGGTTTAGGCATTGTACTATCAGGGTCTAAAGAATCAACATATTCTTCAAAAGTTATAAGTTTTTGCATAAGCAGATTTTCCATTGATAATTCTTGAGCATACTTATCATAAGGACCTTTAGGAGTTATATCTACTTTTACACTAGTTTCTAATGCATCCAATATATAACTAGGAACTTGTTGTAATTCCATTGTGGTTTCTCCAGTCATAGAATCTTGATTTTCTACTTCAATCATTAAACCATTGCTAGCATATGTTTTCCACATATCAAACCATATTCGTGCTGTGTCCTCTAAAAATGACTTTAATCCTACTAATTGGTCATTTAATGGTTGATTTTGAGCATTTTGAACCGCTAATATTGCTCTACCACTTGCTGATTCAGGGTCAATATTACCAGTAGTAGCATCACCGGCATTGTTCAAATCGCGCGATAATGTTATAAGTTCATTTTCTAACTTTTCACTATCAGGTCCCATTTGTCCTGGTTGTGTTATCATAAATACATCGCTTGCATGAGTATTACCTAAATCATGGAATTTAATTAATCCACCAACTTTATTAACTCCTGATAAGTCTTGAATAGCATCAGTATTAACCACCTTTTGTGGATAAGAAATACTTTTAGAAGTTATCGCCCTACGCATAGCTATTTTATTTGTTTCTAGTTGATTTGGAATAAGATTTCTTACTTCCCCAACACCTCTAGCATTACCTTCTTGGTCTTCCCAATTAAAATGTGCTATTGGATATAAGGTTAAACCTGTATCTCTATCTTCTTTAATAGTTACGTATTGTGTTGATTGGCTAAAATGAATTGTTCCTTTTTCTCTATAAAGTTTAGTTATTAACCATACTTTATCTTCTACTTCATCTTTAGCAGAATCCCCCGCCGAAGTAGAAGTATCATTATTTGTTACAAATTCATTTATATCGAAATCCAATCCTTCCTTTTCTAACATTTGTTGAATTTCAATAAGAGTTTTACGTTGTCTTAATAATATATAAGGTTGTAATTGGATTTCATCTTCATTTTCATTTCCATACATAATATCGTTCTTAGAAATTATTTCATTAATAGGCATATCATTATCAAAATCGTATGTAACATAATTTATACTTTCGTCATTTATAGCAGCTTGTTTAGACCATTTCTTTACTTTTTTATCCATAAAGTCTTTATCCCATACTTTTGATGCTTTTTTATTAAGTAAATCACATGTTTTACTTGCAAGATCAAAAAATTCAGGATTTTCTACATTTTCAGGACTATAATTAATTGCAAAAAGATTAGATGTAATATTAGATACCTTTTGCTTTACTATCTGCTTAATAAAGTTATGTTGTATTTTTTCCGCATCTTTGAGTTTTAATCCGGCCCATTGATCGCCATTATACATACGATTATTTAAATCTGTGTCTGAAAATATATTTCTCATATTCATAAAATTTAAATGCTTTTGGTACAAAATCCAAACATCAGTTTCTTTTAGTCCCTTTAAGTCCATTTACTACACCTCCTATTCTGGGAAATCTTTTTGCCCATATTCAGTTCCATCATAATTTTCAATATTTTCTAAATTTGTTTTTAATATTTCTTCTTCAAGTTTCTTATTCCTTTGAACTTCTTTTTCTTGTTTATGTTTATTAACTGCTTTTATCGGATTTAAGTTAGGCATTGTTACCTTTTCGTTGTTTCTCAACTTACAGCCAAAAACTAAACCAAATATAAATGAAATTAAAATAAAAACACCAAATATGGTGCATAATATAATAGTTTTCACTATTTAACCTTCTTTTTTTTAGTTTTAGTCTTCGGTTTAGTTTCTTTTAAAACTTCGTTAACGGTTTCTTTGATTATTTTCTCCGTTTCCTTTTTCCCTAAAACCTTTTCAGCTTCAGCTCTTAATCTTCTTAACACTGCTTTTTTCATATTATCTCTATTTCCTCCCCATAATCCACATAATGTGTATTTTTTTCTACATCAAAATTAAATGTTTTTTCCTTATCTATTATTTCGTGTGTTCTAGATGTTCTGCTCACACAAAAATATCTTAAAGCATCAGTAATATGCGTAGGTTCGTGTGGTTCAGTAGTTACATCATTCGGATTCTTTTCATCATGTTGTAATTGTGGTAGATATTTAATTAGATTCACACAATTACTAAATATCTTCAAATTGCTATCTTCGTATGGTTCTCCAGTTTGTTCATTCCTAGTTTTATATATCTTTAACCATTCTTTAACCGCTAACCAACCCGCTACTCTATTATTACTTGCTTTAGTTAAATCAATACCGCCTTCCCTAAACATTTCTGCCGTACTTTTTCCAGTGTCTCTATTCCTATTCCACAAATCAGGCGGTGCATACTTGTGAATGTAATTATAATGTCGCATAATACTTTTAAGAACTTGTCTTGCTTCGCTTACTATTAAGTTACTTTTATGTATTTCGTTATACACATAGGCATGTCCTTTAGTATCTAACGCAATAAATAAGACTGCGAACATATCTAGTCCATAGTCTAATGCTATATATCTATTCCAATTTTTAGGAAGTTCAAACGGATCTATTACATGTAAACTTCTTCTAAACTCTGGAAAAAACTGTCCGTCAAATACATCCCAATTGCCATATAGCATCGCTTGTTTTCTATCTTCCGGTAAATTTTCAAGTGTTCTTACATATGCCGGGTCATTTTCCATTAAATATTTATTTTCAAATACTAATGAAGGTATAAATATGTAGTCTTCAGGATTTTCCGTTTCTTTATAGTCTTTATCTATAAATAATCTCTTTACCCATGTATGCCCTACACCACCTGGATTACATGTAAAATACATTCTCGGATTAAACTTTACTTTCATATTTCCACTCATACGGTTTGATTCCGTAAGGGTTTGGAATTGAAATTCTGTAAAATGTGTGGCTTCTTCCAAAACTATTACTTCATATGCTTGTCCTTGGTATTGAAGCACATCGTTTTCGTTATCACAATATCCAAGTTTAATTCTTGAACCATTAGGAAATAAAAACTCTTTAGTGCTTTCTTTATAAGTGGCTATTCTTTTATCGGGAATATTTGTTTTAAGAAGTTTTTGCAATTGTAATACATGATTTTCCCTTAATTCTTGTAATGTTCTTCTTAATAATAGTATTTGTATACCTGGGTAATTAAGTGCTAGCAGCGACATCTTTATTCTTGATACATGGCTTTTCCCGCCACCTCTAGCACCACCATAACAAATATACTTATTTGTTGCTTTGCAAAATAACTTTTGCTTAGGATATAATTCTCCAATATCCAATGTCATTGACTTAATTCCTTAACTTCATCTGACATATTTATTGTTATACTATTATTATTTGTTGATTCACCCTTTGCTAATGCTCTTTTATCATATAATGTTCCAATAACTGTTGTTAATTGATTAACTGGTATATCTTCTTTGTTTAATTCTTTTTCTAATTTATCTAAAGCCTTATCAATTATCTTACTTGCTTTATCTACAAACTCATCTTTTTTTTGTTCGTATAAATTCGGATTTTCATTAACTATCTTTTTTACTGTCTTATCACTTATATTAAATTCTTTAGACGTTTTGTTATAGCTATTAGTAAGTGCATAACTTGCAACTACTTCGGCTTTTGTTTTGGCATCTATTGGAGCAGCCATACACTCACTTCCTTTCATTGCTATTCACCAAAAATAGTTGTTAATATTTCTACTATCATTGCTATTATAAAAGCAATGATTATAAATAAAATATCAATGCCAATGTCTACACCAATATATATTAGAATAGGGCTTACAATCCCATACCACGGCCAATTAATTATTCCATAAATTTGCAAAATTAAAAATGTTAAGGTTAATACTACTGATAAGGATTTCATATTTTCCTATTCCTTTCTCTTTTCATATCTCTAATTAGTGATCTAACAATATATGGCTCGCCGTAGTTTTGTTTTATATTGTGTCTTATAACTAAAATTACACTATAGGCATTGGAATCAATATTATCTAATATTTCGTACATTTTCTCTTCGATATAGGTTGTTTCTATTAGTTCCATACCTTTTGATCTATTCATGCCATATATTCTATAATTCATTACCTTTGCCTTTCTTTAAGACATAATAAAAAGAACTATCGCTAGTCCTTTACTGCACACTTACTGCACTTTTACTACACTATTGTTCTTTAATAAGCACT
>CANQHY010000085.1 GCA_947623975.1 uncultured Bacilli bacterium | reverse complement strand
GGATATTTAAAAAATAGCCAACAAATCAAATGCAAAGTAAAAATAGAACAAGGCTATGGCAAAGAAGAATGGGGAGCAGAACCTGGTAAGTTATATTATGTATTAAAAATATTAGATGTATGTGAGGTTAAATAAAACAATGCCTGAATTTATTTTCGGATTACTACCGCTTCGTGACAAAGAAATATTTTTAACAAAGGAAGAAGCACTAAAAATAGCAAATTTTGCAAAAGATGAAATAGATTGTTACTATGAAACTGGATTAATTAATTGTAGTTTTATTTATTCTAAAAAAAAATTTGAAGAAATGTTAGAAAAAGCAACAGAAATAAAAAGTAATGCTAGATATCGGCCACTTCATCACGCATTATCATTATTGTTTGAAAATAAATATTATTATTTTAGACATAATGATGAAGAATTAACAAAATTATTACTTAAAGGAGATGACAAAATGAAAATAGAAAAAGAAGTAAAAATTAGTGAAATTAAGAGATGCACTTATTATCAACCAAGATTAGATGATTCATTTAAAATAACTTTAAAAAATGATAATTTAAGTGAATCTGAGTATGAAAAATTATGTAAAATTAGTAAAAGTAAGAATATAAAACTGACATTAGAAGCTGAAGAACCAATACTTGATGAAGTAGAAAGAAAATATTTAAGTGACGTTATTAGACCTTTTAGAGATAAAGTTTATCATATTTTAAAATGTGACGATATAATATTTGAAAACATTTGTATTATAACAAAATACAACAATTCAGATAAAATCACTTGGCTACCACCATTTGAAAAAGGCACGATGTACAAAGGCATGAAAACAGAAATAGAATATACATTAGAGGAACTGGGATTATGAAATTAGAAAAAAAGTTTATCAGAACTTATGATGGAAATATAGCACAAATTAATATTTTAGATAAAGAAAATAATCCATTAATAATTTGTTCTATTAAAGGAAAAGGGTATATGGCTAGCGATATAAAAAAATCAAGTCATAATATATAGATTTAATTGAAATCGGAGATTATGTTAACGGTGAAAAAGTAAGACCAATTATGTTACAAATGTATAAAGAACAAGGCGTATTTGGCATACCTGATAAAGATTATATGTTTGTAAATAAAATAGATATTAAAACAATTTTAACTAAAGAACAATTTGAAAAATATTGTTATAAGACAGGAGAATAGAATATGAAAGAAAATGTAAAACATTTAAAAGATATATATGATATGGAACATTATTTAGAAAATGAGTGCTATTGTCCAGGTGAAATATATTCTTTCGATGGTTTCTTTTACCAAATATTCGATAAAGACGACAAATGCGAACTAATAGGAAAAAGAGGTAAAGATAATATATTAACAAATGGAGATTATAGTTTAGTTTGTGTAATTGCTGAACATGATGATAATGTTCAATTATTAAATATTTGTGTAAATGAAGAAACCGGGAAAATAGGAGACATTATAAGAGTTGACCCTACTGAAAATAATATAAAACTAGTAAAAGAAGTTATAAAAAATAATAATACAAACTTAAAATTCGATGAGTTTAAAAAAGGAGAAACAGCAAAGCAATTAAATGAAATATTAAAATTGTCAAATGGTTTAGTAATGATAGATTAACTGATTATAAGATAGGAGAATAAGATGAAGATAGAATATAAAGGATATATAATATCACAAGCACCAAACAATCATATTATGATCATAAAAAATGATAAAATGGTATTTCATGCTGAATTATCTAAAAAACTAAACGAGGAAGAACTTAAAACACAAATAGATTGGTTTATAGCATTTTTTGATAAGATAGGAGATTAAAAATAGGAGTTTAAAATGGAAAGCTTAATAAAAAAATATAGATCATATCAAATAGAATATGATTTTAAAGAAAAAATAATATACATAGGTAAAAAAATACCAGTAAAAGAATTATATAGTTTAAAAATAGATTTATTAATATATCAAATAGATTATAAAGATATTATTGTAGGAGTGTGATATTATAATGCAAATTTGGCAACATTTAAAAAAGAAAAACAACATTTTATTAAAAGTTAAAAAACAAAATAATAATCTATGCAATATAAAAAGAAAGGATAAATTAATATGATAGCTGAAGATGAACAAAAAGTAATAAAAATAACAGTAGATAATGTTTTTGAAACATTAAGAAAAAACGGATTTGAAATTAAAGAGCAAAAAAGTGCATTTCAAAGAACCGAGCAACTATTATATCTTGCTCCAAGTTTAAAAGAAGCAATAAATCATAATAAAAATAAAATTAAAGATTTAGAAAGATTTGGATTACCAAAAGGCGGTAGTGCAGTGCACATTGTTCCTATCACAACACCAATCAAACAAGATGAAGACGAAATTATAGCTAAAGAGATTAATAAAATCAAACAACGCAATCATATTATAAACTCTCAATTAAAATGGATTAATGAAATAACCAATACCTTAAAAGATGATAAATTTTATAAAATATTAGATTTAAAATATTCTAAAGGTAAAACATTAGAAGAGATAGCAGAATATTTTATGTGTGATGTTAGTACAGTTTCAAGAAACAAAAATAAATTAATAAGGCAAATAAGTTCCTTACTCTTTGCAAATGAAAGTATAAGCGAATTAGGAATTTAAAAATTGCAAAAAGCATGCAAAAATAATGCCATTGACCATCACTTTTTAACATTATATAATGAGTAAAATGAAATAATTATAAGTCATTTCATTTTAACCCCCTTTATTAAAGATACATTAATTTGTATCTTTTTTATTTGAAAGTATAAGTATTTTGAGCCACGATATCCTCCTTTCTTGAATTCACTTATACTTTCAAATAAGGAAAGGACGATAGAAAGGAATGTTAGTTAATAATGAAAAATGATGATTTTTTTAGGCTATGTAAGAAAACTATAGTAGATTATTTTAACAATAGAAGTGATAAAACTGATAAATACGAAATAACAGAAGAAGATGTGTTTATAGTATGGAGTTGTAAAACACTTCAAAATAATAAAGCATTATTGAGTACAACAGTAAGTGATGGTATGTATTATGAGATTACCTATAACGGAGATAAAAAAGAATTATATTTAGATGCTTATAAAAAATGGGAAAACAAATGTTATAGGATTGGAGAATAATTATGACATTTGAAATGAATAATTTGAAATGGATAATAAAAGAAGCAACTGCTGATGAAGTTAAACAGGAATTTGGAGATAATAAAAATGATGATAGTTATTATTATGGTATAACAACATTAAGTAAGCAAAGAATATTGATAAATAAAGAAATAACTATTGAAAAGCAAAAGCAAACATTATATCACGAATTAATGCACTGTTATATTTATTCATACATTACAGATAATTTAGGTAGCATTGATGAAGAAACTTTTTGCGACATAAGTGCTAAAAGCCATGATATTATTCATGAAATAGCATTTAAATATTTTAAAAATAGATAGATGGTGGTGGTGTGGCCAAGTATAACTGGAGTAATCTTCAAAAAGAATATTTACTCGGAAATTTTAAAAGCGTTAGCGAATTCCTAAAAATCAAAGGGATAAAACGTAATGGTAATGTGCAGAAAGCTGTTAAGGGATGGGGCGAAAAAAAGGTTCAAAATGAGCAAATAAAAAGTTCAAAAACAGTTGAAAAAGTTATCGAAAAAGAAAGCACTAAAGAAGCCAATAAAATAGTTAATATAAAAGATACAGCTGAAGCATTATTAAAAAAAATAAATGATTCAATGCTAGAACTTGATAAATATTTTTCGCGTAATACAATAAAAACAAAAACAGTAAAATATGATTATAAAATTGGAAAACCTAGTAAAGAAAAAATAGTTGAAGAAGAAAAGATTAACGAATTTTCCTCTATTATAGATAGAAGTGGATTAAAACAATTAACTTCGGCATTAAAGGACCTAAATGATATTATAAATAATAACAATAATGGCAATAAAGATAATTTATTTGCTGAAGAAATCGAAAATGCCTGGAGGAATAGAAAATGAATTCGGAAGCATTAAGCTATTATATAGATAGACCAGTAGAATATGCGGAAGATATTTTAAAAGTTATTCCAACAAAAGAGCAAAAAGCTATAATGAATGATTTAGCTAATAATCAAATGGTATCAGTAAAAAGTGGCCATGGAGTAGGTAAAACAGCTTTAGAAAGTTGGATCATTTGGTGGTATATAAGTACAAGACCATATCCTAAAATCATATGTACTGCTCCTACTAAACATCAATTGCATGATATTTTATGGGCAGAAGCCAGTAAATGGAAAAGAAATTCTAAAGGCTTGGACAGCCTATTTGAATGGACCAGCGAAAAAATATATCTTAAAGGATCACAAGAAGAATGGTTTGCAATAGCAAGGACAAGTAATAAACCAGATGCTTTACAAGGTACGCATGCTGAACATGTTTTGATTATAATAGATGAAGCTAGTGGAGTACCTGATATAGTATTTGAACCAGTTTTAGGCTCTATGTCTACTAAAGATGCTAAATTACTTATGTGTGGAAATCCTACTCGATTGAGTGGCTTTTTTTATGATAGTCACACAAAGAATAGAGCAATGTATAAAACACATACAATAGATGGTTCTAAGTCTGAAAGAGTAGATAAAAAATTTGTTCAATCAATAATTGAAATGTTTGGTATTGATAGTGATGTTTATCGAGTAAGAGTTGCTGGGCAATTCCCGAAAGCTAATCCAGAAAGTTTTATTAGCTTAGATATTGTAGAAAACTCATTAAACAAGTTTTACGAAAACAAAATATATGATATATCTTTAGGAGTTGATGTTGCTAGATTTGGCGATGATGAAAGTGTGGTATCAATAGTTTTAAATAAAGAAAAATTAGATGATGAAAAAAGATTTAAACACAACGATACGATGCGATTAACAGGACAATTAGTAAATATAATAACAAGTTTAAATCAAAAATATAATAATATAACAATAAATGTAAAAATAGACTGTGATGGTTTAGGAGTAGGTGTATATGATCGATTAAAAGAATTAATATCAGAAAAAAAATTAAATGCTAGAGTAATAGAATGCCATTTTGGAGGCAAAGGCGGTAAAGTAAGTTACGATGAGCCAATAGAGTATAATAATTCTACTGGTATTATGTGGGGAAATATAAGAAGCAAGTTACTTAATAATAACTTGTTTTTAATTGATGATGATGAATTAATAAGCCAACTTACTAATCGAAAGTATTTTATTAATTCGGATGGCT